>CAZFYJ010000006.1:0-23138 GCA_964523215.1 uncultured Sphingomonadaceae bacterium
CCACGCCGGCGAACACCGAGGTGCCGCCATGGCCCTTGGCGATGTTGTTGATCAGTTCCTGGATGAGCACGGTCTTGCCCACGCCCGCACCGCCGAACAGGCCGATCTTGCCGCCCTTGGCATAAGGGGCGAGCAGATCGATCACCTTGATGCCGGTGACGAGGATTTCGGCCTCGGTCGACTGATCGGTGAACAAGGGGGCTTCGGCATGGATCGGCGCGCTCTGTGCGGCGCCCACTGGCCCGCGCTCGTCGATCGGTTCGCCGATCACGTTCATGATGCGGCCCAGCGTCATCGGGCCCACCGGCACCGAAATTTGCGCGCCGGTGTCGGTCACGGTCTGGCCGCGGGTCAGGCCCTCGGTCGCGTCCATGGCGATGGTGCGCACGGTGTTTTCACCCAGATGCTGCGCCACTTCGAGGACAAGGCGGTTGCCATTATTGTCGGTTTCGAGTGCTGAAAGGATGGCGGGCAGCGCGCCATCGAACGAGACGTCGACAACCGCGCCGATGACCTGCGCAATGCGGCCGACATTGTTGCCGCCGCCGGCTTTTGCCGTGGCCTTGGGCGCAGCGGCCTTTGCCGCCGGAGCCTTCTTGGCGGCGGGCTTGGCGGCAGCGGTTTTCTTGGGTGCGGTTGCCATGTCGTGGTTCCTCGTCTTGGTGTCGGTTGAGCGGGCGGGTGTCCCCGCGCGCATGCTGGTTGCTAGAGCGCCTCCGCGCCTGCGATAATTTCCACCAGCTCGGTGGTGATCGCGGCCTGGCGGGTGCGATTATACTGGATGGTCAGGCGGTTGATCATGTCGCCCGCGTTGCGTGTGGCATTGTCCATCGCGGTCATCTTGCTGCCCTGTTCGGATGCCGCATTTTCCCGGCAGGCGCGCAACAGCTGGACGGCCACGTTGCGCGGCAGAAGATCAGCGAGAATCGCCTCTTCCTCCGGCTCGTAGTCGACTGCGGCGGATGCCCCGACCGCTGTCTCGCTGGTGCTTGCGGGAATGGCGACCGGCATCAGCTGGATCATCGTCGGCTCCTGCGTCAGCACGCTGATGAAGGTGCTGAAAAACAGGTGGGCGACATCGAATTCTCCGCCCTCGAAGCGCGCGGTGAGGTCTTCGGCCCAGCCCTTCACGCTCTCAAAGCCGAGCTTGCCCAGATCGCCGGGCTCGACACTTTCGATGATGTCGTGGCGATAGGTGCGCGCCAGGCCATCGCGGGCCTTTTTGCCGATGGTATAGAATTTGACCGTCTTGCCCTGTGCCTTCAGGCTTTCCGCCTCGCGCCGCGCCAGCCGGATGATGTTGGTGTTGAATGCGCCGGCCAGCCCCTTGTCGCTGGTCGCGACGACAAGCAGATGGACGTCCGTTCGGCCGCTGCCGGCAAGCAGCTTTGGCGATTGCGGCCCGATGGTGACCTTGGAGGCGATCGAGGCAACCACTTTTTCCAGCCGCTCGGCATAGGGGCGCGATGCCTCAGCCGCTTCCTGCGCACGGCGCAGCTTGGCGGCGGCGACCATCTTCATCGCCTTGGTGATCTTCTGGGTCGATTTGACCGAGTTGATCCGGATTTTGAGCGCCTTGAGGCTGGCCATTGGGGTGTCCTATCAGGCGAACGTCTTGACGAACGCGTCGAGTGCTGCCGTCAGCGCCTTCTTGCTGTCGTCGCCGAAATCGCGGCTGTCGCGGATGCCCTTCAGCACGTCTGCATGGTCCTTGCGCAGATAGGCGAGCATCGCTTCTTCAAAGCGCGTCACATCTGCAACCGCGATGCCATCCAGATAGCCATTGGTGCCGGCAAAGATCGAGCAGGTCTGCTCTTCGAACGGCAGGGGCGAGAACTGCTTCTGCTTCAGCAGCTCCGTCAGCCGCGCTCCGCGATTGAGCAGCTTTTGCGTCGAGGCATCAAGATCAGACCCGAACTGCGCGAAGGCCGCCATTTCGCGATATTGCGCCAGCTCCAGCTTGATCGATCCGGAGACCTTCTTCATCGCCTTGGTCTGCGCGGCCGATCCCACGCGGCTCACCGAAAGGCCCACGTTGATCGCCGGGCGGATGCCCTGATAGAAAAGGTCGGTTTCCAGGAAGATCTGCCCGTCGGTGATCGAAATCACGTTCGTCGGGATATAGGCCGACACGTCGCCCGCCTGAGTTTCGATAACCGGCAGCGCGGTCAGCGAGCCGCCGCCATTGGCGTCACTCATCTTGGCGGCGCGCTCCAGCAGGCGGCTGTGCAGATAGAAGACGTCACCGGGATAGGCTTCGCGGCCCGGCGGGCGGCGCAGCAGCAGCGACATCTGGCGATAGGCAACAGCCTGCTTCGAAAGATCGTCATAGACGATCACCGCGTGCATGCCATTGTCGCGGAAATATTCGCCCATGGCGCAGCCGGTATAGGGCGCAAGAAACTGCAGCGGCGCGGGCTCCGACGCCGTTGCCGCCACCACGATCGAATAGTCCATCGCGCCATTTTCTTCGAGCGCGCGCACGATCTGGGCAACGGTGGACCGCTTCTGGCCAACCGCGACATAGATGCAATAGAGCTTTTTCGATTCGTCCTTGCCCGCGTTCACGCCCTTTTGATTGATGAAGGTGTCGAGCGCGACGGCGGTCTTGCCGGTCTGCCGGTCGCCGATGATCAGCTCACGCTGGCCACGTCCCACAGGCACCAGCGCATCGAGCGCCTTCAGGCCGGTCTGCACCGGTTCGTTCACCGATTGGCGCGGGATGATGCCGGGAGCCTTCACCTCGACGCGGCGGCGCTCGGTCGCCTCGATCGGGCCCTTGCCATCAATGGGGTTGCCAAGGCCATCGACCACGCGGCCAAGCAGGCCCTTGCCGACGGGCACGTCCACGATGGTGCCGGTGCGCTTCACCACATCGCCTTCGCGGATTTCGGCATCGGAGCCGAAAATCACGACGCCGACATTGTCCGCCTCCAGGTTCAGCGCCATGCCCTTCACGCCATTGGCGAATTCCACCATTTCGCCAGCCTGCACATTATCCAGCCCGTGAATGCGGGCAATGCCATCGCCGACGGAGAGCACCGAGCCAACCTCGGAGACTTCGGCCTCGCTGCCGAAATTGGCGATCTGATCCTTCAGGATCTTGGAGATTTCTGCGGCACGGATTTCCATGATTTACCTTCTAGCCTTTCCGAGACGGTCTTGCCGTCAGCCCTTCATTGCCTGGGCAAGCGTGTTCAAACGGGTGCGGATCGACGAATCGATCATCTGCGAGCCGATCTTCACGATCAGCCCGCCAAGAATCTCCGGATCGGTCTTGAGCGCGATCGAGACATCGCGGCCCATCTTCGCCTTCAGCTTGGCCGTCAGCGCGCTCACCTGTTCGCGTGAGAGCGGATGTGCGCTCACCACTTCGGCGCTGGCCTCGCCGCGATGCGCGGCGGCCAGGGTGCGAAAGGCCGCGACGAGCGCGCCAAGCTGGCCAAGACGGCGATTGGCCGCCAGCACGCCCATGGTCTTGCTGGTCAGCGGATCAAGGCCGAGCGTGGCGGCCAGTGCCGCCACGGCCCTGGTCGCATCCGTGCGGCTGACCAGCGGGTTGCGCGTCAGCGCCTGCAGTTCGGGCGATTGGGCAAGGGCGTCGGCCAGCGTGCCGAGGCTCGCTTCCACAGCGGCAATGGCCTTTTGCTCTTCGGCGAGGGCAAACAGCGCTGCGGCATAGCGGCCCGCCAGGCTGGCCTGCACATTGGCCCGCACGTTGGAAATATTTGCGCTGGAAGACTCCACGCCAAAATGCCCTTTTCAGGATTGAAAACCAGATGTGTCGGCAGTGCAGCGACACAAGAGCCTGCGGCACCGACGGGGGCGCGGTTAGCAGGGCTTTTGCTGCGATGCAAGATGGCTTTGGGCCGCCGCGGTGATCCGCATCGCGGCAGTGCGAATCAGGGGGTTGCCGGGGCTTGCGGCGCGCAGCTGTACAGCAGCCATTCGTTCGGCTGTGGCGGCAGTGCGGCGCGCACGGCTTCCTGCTGCGTAGCCAGCCGCTGCAGATAGGCGGGATCGGCCGAACAGGCTTTGTCGGCATTTTGCGCCTTGATGCGGCGCACCTGCGCCATGGCATCGGCGCCGAGCAGATAGCGTTCGTTGCGCCAGCTTTTCGCAGCGCCATCCCAGGTGGCGACGCCGACGCTGTTTTCGCTTGCTGAAACGATCACCCGCTGCCAGCGGCCATCGGGCAGCGGGGCATATTGGGTGCGATTGTTGATGCAGCCGCGGCCATCGGCGCTGAAATCGACCGGGCCGGGATTGGAAACGGTGATCCGGCTTTCATTCGGCTGAAAGATGCAGCGCAGGGCAACAGGCTGGCCTGCGGCCGGCGCTTGCCCGGCGGGGGCGGCTCCCCCCGATGCGCCGCCTTGCGCAGCCGGGCCTCCAGCCGGCGGCAGCACAGGCCCGGTCGGCCGGGTGAGAAAGGCAATCGCCGCCACGATCACGCAGCCTGCGGAGACCGCCACAGCCAGATTGAACCGGGTGCGAAGCGCGGCATCGCGCTGGCGCTGGCCATGGAGCATCAGGGCATAGCCGCCCGCAAAGGCCCCCGCGACGAACAGCAGGATGGCGATTGCGATGCGGTTTTCGCGTGTGGTCTGTGCCGCTGCCTCGGCTGCGCTGAGCGCGGATTGGCGATCGGCGGCGATCCGGCTCGCCTCGGCTGCTTCGGCCTGGGCCTTGGCTGCCGCAGCGGCGCTCAGCCGTTCCTTTTCGGCGGCGGTGGCCTCTGCCAGTGAGACGCAGGGCGTGTTGGCCGTGCTGTATTTCTGCCCGGCCCGCGCCAGAAACTGTGTCAGCTCGCGATTGGCAATCGCAAAGGCGAAGGTCGAATCCCCTTCATCGGCGCGGGTGATGATGCTGTTCACCCCCAGCACCCGCCCGCATTCGTCGACCAGCGGGCCGCCCGAATTGCCGCGCGCGATTGCGGCATTGTGCACCAGCACGGCCACGCCATTGATGCTGCGCGTGTTCGAAAAATTGCCCTCGGAACGGACCGGCGCCATTGGCGTGATATAATCCGTCGCACTGCGCGCCGTCGCCAGATCGACATTGCCCGGGTAGCCGAGCGCGACGACATCGGTGCCGGGTTCGACCGGGCCGGTATAGAGCGCGACCGGGGAGACGGAGCCGTTCACCATCTCGATGATCGCCAGATCCTTGGCCGCATCCACTGCGATCAGCCGTGCCTCATAGCTCTGCTTGCCTTCAGACGGCACCACGCCCACCACGACATTCTGCGGATATTCGACTGCCGATCGCACCACATGGGCATTTGTGATGATGCGCGACGGGCTGATGGCAAAGCCGCTGCCGTGGCCAAATCCCACCACCTCGCCATTGACGATGGCGACCGTCACCACGCGCACCACGCCGCGCCCGGCGACACTCACGTCATCGGCACGGGCTGTCGCGATCGGGGTGATCAGGGCCGCAACAAAGGCCAGCAGCAACGCTGGCAGCATGATCAGGCGAGACATAGGCGCACGCATCCCCGGGGCAATCGCAATCGGCAGGGCGAGGCCCTGTTGCCGCCTTGTGCGATAAATCGCCTGTCTTCGCAAGGATCGGGATGGCCTTGTGCGGCGCTGCTGCTATTCCAGGCGGCGGCTGCCACCTCGGGGCTGGCGCTGCTTTGGCGCCAGTGCATTGGCGCAAGAGCATAAGGGTGAGAGGTTTTCGGGCCATGGTGTCACATGCGGGGAAAATGGGTGGGCAAGGGGACGTCATCCACTGGGCAACCGCGCAGAGCCAGCTGGGAGCGATGCTGCTCGCCGCGACCATGAAGGGCATTTGCCGCCTGTCTTTCGATGAGGATGCAGCTGCGCTCGGGCGCCATTTCCCTGCTGCAACGCTGATCGAAGGCGGCGCCCCCGTTGATCGGCTGATGGCGGGTGCACTGGCGGCCGTGGCAATGCCTGCGAACATGCCCGATCTGCCGCTCGATCTTGCGGGGACGCCATTCCAGATGGCGGTCTGGGCCGAATTGCGTCGCATCCCGCCCGGGCAAACGCGCAGCTATGCCGCGCTCGCCGCGGCGGTGGGCAAGCCCGATGCCGTGCGTGCCGCGGGGAGCGCCAATGGCGCCAATCCCGTCGCTGTGCTCGTCCCCTGCCACCGGGTCGTGCGCAGCGATGGTGCGCTTGGCGGCTATGCCTATGGGCTGGCACGCAAGGCGGCGCTGCTCGTGGCAGAAGGCGCGCGTGATCCCATGCTGATCTGACAGTCGCGCACAATGCCCGGCCTCCAGCCGCCCGGCCTGGCCCCAGCGGAGTTGTTGAGCGAGCCTGGCCGGTTACATGAAGCTGTAGGGATCGACATCCACGGTCACGCGCACGCGCGCAGGCACGCTGACCAGTGCCAGCCAGCGGCGCAGCATCTCTTGCAGTGCAAAGCTGCGCTGGGCCTGCACAAGCAGGCGAAAGCGATGCCGCCCGCGCAGCACCGCAAGCGGCGCAGGCGCAGGCCCAAGCACGATCATGCCGGCTGCGTGCGGGGCCGCCTCGGCCAGGTCGCGCGCGGTGCGCTGCGCATCTTCGGCCCGCTCGGCAGAGATGATGATCGCGGCCATCCGGCCATAAGGCGGGGCACCCACGGCGCGACGGGCGGCGGCTTCGGCTGCGTAAAATCCGTCGCGGTCGCCCGCCACCAGCGCCGCCATCACCGCCGCATCGGGCTGGCGCGTCTGGATCAGCACGGCACCGGGCTTTTCGCCGCGCCCGGCCCGCCCGGAAACCTGCATGATCTGCTGGAAGCTGCGTTCGGCTGCGCGCAGATCCCCCCCGCTCAGCGCCAGATCGGCGTCGACCACGCCCACCAGAGTCAGCTCTGGAAAATGATAGCCCTTGGTCACGAGCTGGGTGCCGATGATGATGTCGACAGCGCCTGCATCCACCTGCGCCACGAATTCGGCAATGCGCGCCGGCGACCACATCGTATCCGATGTCACGACAATGCTGCGCGCTGCGGGCAGCACGGCCGCCACCTCGTCGGCAATGCGCTCAACGCCCGGCCCGCACGGCACCAGCGAATCCGTGGCGTGGCATTCGGGGCAGGCATCGGGCGGGGGCATCACATGGCCGCAATGATGGCAGGCGAGCCGCCGCACCAGCCTGTGCTCCACCATCCAGGCCGAACAATTCGGGCACTGGATGCGATGCCCGCAGCTGCGGCACAGGGTGAGCGGGGCATAGCCGCGGCGATTGAGAAACAGCAGCGATTGTTCGCCCCGATCGATTCGCGCCTGCAATGCTGCGATCAGGGGTGGCGCAAGCCAGCGGCCGCGGTCCGGCGGATCGTGGCGCAGGTCGATCGCGCTGATATCCGGCAGCTGTGCGCCGCCGAAACGGGCGGGCAGGCGGATATGTGCATAGCGCCCTGCCTCTGCCTGTGCGAGGCTTTCAAGCGCGGGTGTGGCGCTCGCCAGCACCACCGGACACCCCTCGAAATGGCCGCGCATGATGGCGCAGTCGCGGGCATGATAGTGCACGCCATCTTCCTGCTTGAAGCTGGTTTCATGTGCCTCGTCGACAATGATGCAGCCCAGTGCCTCATAAGGCAGGAACAGGGCCGATCGCGCCCCCACGACCACCTGCGCGCCGCCCTCCGCAATGGCCCGCCACGCACGCCGCCGCTCGGAGGTTTTGAGCGCGCTGTGCCACAGCAGCGGCTCTGCCCTGAAACGGGCGGCAAAACGGCGCAGCAGCGGCTCGGTCAGTGCGATTTCGGGCAGCAGGATCAGCGCCTGCCGCCCCTGGCGGATGGCCTCGGCCACAGCCTCGAAATAGACTTCGGTCTTGCCGCTGCCGGTCACGCCATCGAGCAGAAAGGTGGCATGTCGGCGCGCGGCCACCGCCCCGGTCAGCTGCGTGGCCGCCTGTTGCTGATCGGCGGACAGATGAGGCATTGCGAAATCCGGGTCGAGCAGCGGATAGCGCGTATCGAGCGCCACCTGCACCGCTTCCAGCACGCCCGCCTTCACCAGCCCGCGCAGCACAGTGGCGCTCACATCGGCAATCTCTCCGAGCTCGGCGAGCGAGGCCTGATGATCGCCGATCGCCGCAAGTGCCTGCGCCCGTTGCGGGGTGAGGCGGGCCGGCACCTCGCCCGTTGCGCGATATTCGGTGAACAGCCGATCCCACGCCGACAGCGCAGAGCCGGGCACTGCCATGCGCGCAACCGCAGCCGGGCTGGCAAGATAATAGTCCGCCGTCCACATGATCAGGCGGCGCAGCGCGGCAGGCAGCGGCGGCAGCGGCAAGGCACCGAGGATCGGGCGCAGCCGCGCGGCCTCCACCGGCGTGGCATCCAGGCCGTCCGCATCCCACACAATACCGATGATCCGGCGCGGCCCAAGTGGCACTTCGACAATCTGCCCCGGCGGGGCGCGCACGTCATCAGGCACGCGATAGTCGAACGGGCCTACCCCGGCCCCCAGCAGCAGGACGCGCACGCGATTCATGATGCCGCAGCCATGGCACGCCCGCTGACGCGCCGCCACAATTAGTGAAGGAATTTGCGCAAACTGACGTTAAGACAGCTGCCATGCGCGAAAAGGATCTTCGCCTCGCCCTCATCTGCTATGGCGGCATCAGCCTTGCCGTCTACATGCATGGCATCACCAAGGAAATCTGGCACGCCGTGCGCGCCAGCCGTGCGCATCATGATGCACTGGCTGGCGATGGACTCGCAGGGGGATCTCTGGCCGGCGATGAACTGGCCGGGGATGTGGCGACGGGCGATGCGGTGGCCGCGGCGCCTGCTGCGGCTGCCGCTGGCGGGCAGGCAGCGCATCTGGCCGCCTATCGCGGCCTGTTTCAGCTGGCCGAGGAACGCGGCAGCGTACGGCTCAAGCTGATTGCCGACATCATTGCCGGGGCCAGCGCTGGCGGCATCAACGGCATTTTCCTCGCGCGTGCGCTGGCAACCGGCCAGTCGCTCGAACCGCTCACCCGGCTGTGGCTCGACAATGCCGATGTCGAAACCCTGCTCGATCCCGATGCCCGGCCGATTTCGCGGCTGACCAAATGGTGGGCGGTGCCGCTGGCCTGGCTAATGGCGCGGCGGCCCGGCAACACGATCGAGAAAACCGTGGAAAAGGCAACGCGGGCCGAAGTGCGCAGCAAGCTCTCCCGCTTTGTGCGCGCCCGCTGGTTTGCCCCGCCCTTTGGCGGCGAGCAATTCTGCCACCTCCTGCTCGATGCCTTTGCCGCGATGGAAAAGAGCGCAGGCGGGCCGCCCTTGGTGCCGCCAGGCCATCCCATAGATCTGATCGTGACGGTCACCGATTACTATGGGCACAAGGAGCCGCTGGTGCTCAACAGCCCGGCCGATATCAGCGAGGTTGAGCATCGCCTGACCATCAGCTTTCGTGAACGCAGCGGCGCAGCAGATGGCCTTGGCGACGCGGCTGCTCTTGCCTTTGCGGCGCGCGCAACGGCCAGCTTTCCGGGGGCATTTCCGCCCTTCACCGTGGGCGAGCTGGATCGGACGCTGGCGGCGCGCAAACAGCGCTGGGCCGGGCGCAGCAGCTTTCTGGCCCGCATCCTGCCGCGCCAGTGGGCTGCCGGCACTGCCGAACAGGCCGTGCTGCTCGATGGATCGGTGCTCGCCAATGCGCCCTTTCGCCCGGCGATTGCCGCGCTGCGCAACCGTTCGGCCCGGCGCGAGGTCGATCGCCGCTTCGTGTTTATCGATCCCAAGCCCGACGTACGCAGCCTGTCCTTTGGCGCCACTGCCAGCGGGGATGACGCCGCGCCCGAAGTGCCAGGGTTTTTCCGCACCATTTTCGGCGCAATGTCCGATATCCCGCGCGAACAGCCCATCCGCGAGAATATCGACATGCTCGAAGGCATGTCGGCCCGCATCCGCCGCACCCGGCGCATCGTGATGGCGCTCCAGCCCGAAGTGGACGAGCGCGTGGCAAAGCTGTTTGGCCGCACGCTCTTTCTCGATCGGCCCACTGCGGCCCGGCTGGCCAGCTGGCGCGCCAAGGCACAGGCGAGGGCCAGCGCGGATGCCGGCTTTGCCTATCCGGCTTACGGGCATCTCAAACTGTCCATGGTGGTGGAGGACATGATCCAGCTTGGCTGCCGCCTGCTCCGGCTGGGGGACAGTGCCGCGCAAAGCCGCTTTCGCAAGAGCGCGTGGGATATGCTGCGCGAGCGCGGTCTGGATCGCATCTCGCCGAGCAAGGGGGAGGGCGCGAGCCCCGCCGTGATCGCCTTTTTCCGTGCGCATGATCTGGGCTTTCGGATCCGCCGGCTGCGTCATGTGGCGCGTCGGGTGGATGATATTGCCGAGGCAAGCCCCGTGCCGCTGCCCGCGCTCGAGGATTTTCGCCGTGCGCTCTATGCCGCAATGGCGCATTATCTTGATCGCGAGACCGAAGATTTTTTTGATGCCCTGCCCGCGGCCATCCCGCAGGGCATCGGCCCGCTGCAGCTGTTTGACATGCTGGAGCGCACCCGCGATCTGGTGGCCGTCGACGCGCTGGCCGATGCTGTGATTGCCGATGCACTGGCCCCGTTGCCACGCGCGATGCGGCGCACGCTTCTGCTGGCCTATCTCGGCTTTCCCTTTGTCGATATTGCCACCCTCTCGCTGCTGCGCGGCGAAGATGCAGCCGAGGCCGATCCGATCAAGATTGATCGCATTTCGCCCAATGATTGCGTGCACATCCGCACCGGCGGCGCGGCGGCCACGCTCAAAGGCATTCAGTTCAACAGCTTTGGCGCCTTTTTCAGCGCGGCCTATCGCGAAAATGACTATCTGTGGGGGCGGCTGCATGGCGCAGAACGGTTGATCGATATCGTCGCCAGCAGCGCCGGCCTTGGCGATCCGCTGTCGCAGGCGCGACTGGCCGAGCTCAGGCGCAGCCTGTTTCGCGCCATCCTTGACGAAGAAGCGGCGCGCCTCAGCCGCATTCAGCCCCTCATTGCGCAGCTGCGCGAGGAAATCGGCTAGCGCGATGCCCAATCAGGTGGAATCGCCTGATGGTCAAGACATTGCGGCACAACAAGACATGACAGTGACTTCGTCTGAGATGGAGGCATCTCCCGGCGGTGCACCCGGCCGCCTCACTCTGCGGCGAGCAGATGCTCCGCGCTGCCCAGATCGACCGAGACGAGGCGGCTGATCCCGCGTTCGACCATGGTCACGCCGAACAGGCGGTGCATGCGCGCCATGGTGACGGCATTGTGGGTGACGATCAGATAGCGGGTGCGCGTTTCGCCCACCATCCGGTCGAGCAGATCGCAGAAGCGTTCGATATTGGCATCGTCCAGCGGCGCATCGACCTCGTCGAGCACGCAAATGGGCGCAGGATTGGTCAGAAACAGTGCAAAGACGAGCGCAATCGCCGTCAGCGCCTGCTCCCCGCCCGAAAGCAGCGTCAGCGCGGCCAGTTTCTTGCCGGGTGGCTGGGCATAGATTTCAAGCCCTGCCTCCAGCGGATCATCCGAATCGATCAGCGCAAGATGCGCCTGCCCGCCATCGAACAATGTGGTGAAGAGGCGCTGGAAATGATCGTTCACTGCCGTGAATGCGGCGCGCAGCCGTTCCCGCCCCTCGCGGTTGAGGCTGCCGATGGAGCCGCGCAGCCGGTTCACAGCCTGCTGCAATTCCTCTGCCTCTGCCTGCGACGTGGCATGCTGTGCATCCAGCTCCGCCAGTTCCTGCCCGGCCACCAGATTGACCGGGCCGATCCGTTCGCGTTCGGCCATCAGCCGCTCATGCCGTGCGCTTTCCTCGCCCATGCTGGCCAGTGCATCCGCATCAAAGCCCAGCTTTTCGGGCAGCAGCGGCGGCGGGCATTCAAAGCGTTCGCCCGAAATGCGGCCCATTTCGATGCGGCGCAGCTCTGCCGCCTCCGCCCGGGCTTCGGCCCCGGCCCGTGCTTCGCGTGCGGATGACAGCTTTTCGCGGGCGGCATTCAGCAATGCGTCGCTGGCGCTGGCATCGATGGTGGCAGCGCGTTCCTCCGCGGCGCGCGCATCCAGCTCTGCGGCATTGGCTTCGCGCTCCGCTTCCAGCCGGGTTACGGCATTGCGCAGCGCATCGGGCTGCGTGGTCAGTGCCTCCTGCTCGGCGAGCAGGCTGGCACGGCGGCGGCGCATTTCCTCGATCCGGCGAACGGCCTCGCCTGCACGCGCCGTCCAGCCGCGCCGATCGGCCTCGGCCACGGCCAGCGCCTCACGCGCCACAGCCAGCGCGCCGTGCACCTCCTCTTCGGCCTGTCGCGCCAGCGCCTGGGCGGTGCGCGCCTGCTCTGCTTCTGCCGCAAGCGCTGCCAGCAGAGTCTCGGCCCCGTGCGCCTCGGGCAGGGCGGCCAGCGCAGCCTCGGCAGCGTGGAGCGCCGCCTGCGCCTGAGCGGCGCGCTCGGCAAGAGCGCTGTGCTGGCCCGAAAGCAGCGCAAGCTGGGCCTCATGTGCCGCAGCAGCGGCCTCGGCGCGGTCGATATCGCGCAGCGCAGCACGATGATCCTCGATGACGCGGCCATGCGCTGCTTCTGCCGCCGCCATGGCGGCGCGCGCGGCATCAAGGTGCTGTGCGGCCTCGCCTTTTGCCGCCAGCGCGGCGGAGAGAGCGGCTTCGGCTGCGGCAAGCGCGGGTTCGATGTCGGCCAGCCGGTTGATGCGGATCAGCCGATCGGCAGTTGCTGCACCCTGCCCGCTGCTGGCAAAGCCATCCCAGCGGCGCATCCGTCCATCGCGGGTCACCAGCCGCTGCCCGGCTGCAAGCGGGATCCCGTCATCGGCCACCACCACGCCGATCTGCCGCAGCCGGCGCAGCAGCACATCGGGCGCGCGGACGAAATCGGCCAGGGCGGGCACGCCGGGGGGCAAGGCCGGATCATCGGCCAGGGGGGCGGCGCCACGCCAGCCATGATCGGTTTCGTCGCCAAAGCCAGCGCCAGCCTCCTCGCCCAGTGCTGCGGCAAAGGCGGCTTCATAGCCTGGCATCACCTGCACATGATCGATCAGCCGGTCCGCGGCTGCCACATCCGCCAGCGATGCGCGCAAGGCGGTAGCCTCGCTGGCCAGCGCTGCGGCGGTGGCTTCGGCTTCGGCGTGCGCAGCGGCGGATTGCCGGGCCGCCTGCTGGGCTGCGGCTTCCGCCTCCTGGGCGGTGGTGCGTGCCGCGGCACGCGCAGCACTCGCCTCCGCCAGCGCATCGGCCCGTTCGCGCGCAGCGGCCAGCGCCCCGGCCTGCGCGGCGCCATCGCCCAGGGCAGCGATTGCAGCGGCGGCCTTGTCCCGCTCGGCCTCGCTCTGCCGCACGACATCAGCAGCGCTTGCGGCTGCGGCCTGGGCAATCCGCCGTTCTGCTGCCTCATTGGCCGCCAGGCTGCGCTGCTGCGCCAGCGCCACTTCTGCATCGCGCAAGGCCGCCGCTGCATCGGCACTTGCCTGCGCGAGCGGCGGCAGCCGGGCTTCGCCGGCCGCCAGCGCGTCCCGATGGGTGCCGATCGCCTGCTGCAGCGTGGCGATCGCATCAGCAGCGGCCTGCGCAAGGCTGCCTTCCTGCGCCTCGTCAGCCGCAACCTGATCTAGCATCGCCGCCAGATCTGCCTGTCGGCGCTCCAGCGTCGCCAGTTCGCCGCGGCGCTGCGCCAGATCCTGGGCAATGCCGTGCCCAGTGGCGCGCAGCCGCTCCATCATCGCCCGCACCCCTGCCAGCCGCGCCTGCGTCTCGGCATGGGTGGCGCTTGCCTGTTCCAGCGCGGACTGGGCGTCGGCCACGGCCGCTGCGCACGTCTCCTTTGCCGTGCGTGCCTGGTCCGATGCGGCTGCCGCCTCGCGCCAGCGCGAAAAGATCATCCGCGCCTCGGCAATGCGGATCTCGTCGGTCAGCCTGGTGTAGCGCTCCGCCGCCCGGGCCTGTCGTCGCAGCGCCTGGGCCCGTGCGTCCATATCGGCCAGCAGATCGCCCAGTCGCGCCAGATTGGCCTCGGTCGCGCGCAGCTTCTGTTCGGCATCCTTGCGCCGAACATGCAGGCCGGCGATCCCGGCAGCCTCTTCCAGCATGGCGCGTCGCTCGGCCGGCTTGGCAGCGATCACGGCGGCGATCCGCCCCTGGCTCACCAGTGCGGGGCTGTGCGCACCCGTTGCTGCATCGGCAAAGATCAGCGCGACATCCTTGGCGCGCACATCACGGCCATTCACGCGATAGGCACTGCCGGTGCCCCGCTCGATCCGGCGGACCACCTCAAAGCCATCGCCTTCATCCGCGGCGCTGCCAATGCCCGAAAGGGGGGCGCCCTCACGCTTGCCGACCAGGGTCACCTCGGCAAATTCGCGCGCCGGGCGGCTGAGCGTGCCGGCAAAGATCACATCATCCATACCGCCGCCGCGCATCGATTTGGGGCTCGATTCGCCCATCACCCAGCGGATCGCCTCCAGCAGGTTGGATTTGCCGCACCCGTTGGGGCCGACAACGCCGGTCAGCCCTGGCTCGATTTTCAGTTCGGTCGGCTCGACAAAGCTTTTGAAGCCGGTCAGCCGCAGCGCGGTAAACTGCATCAGGCTAGAAAGCGGGCTATGCGGCCAACGTCAAGTGCGCACGCGCAGGCCAACGCGGGCCGGCGGGCGGCCATGGGCTGTCCTGCTGCCATTGTGCCAAAAACCCAACGGCGTCACCCGGCGGGGCGGGCCCCCTTGTTTTTCAGCAGCTCCTCGATCACGGGCCAGGTGTTGCCTGCTTCCACATTTTCGCCGTTCAGGATGAAATGGGGCGTGCCCTGCACATTGTGGGTCTTTGCCGCAGCCGTGGTGATGTCTTCGCGCTTCTTCAGATTTTCAGGCTTGGCAAGGCAGGCATTGATGGCGGCCTCCGGCATGCCGCGTGCCATGAACCAGTCGGTCAGGCCCACTGCCTTGGCAAGCGCGACGAAGCGCTGCTCGGGCGGCAGCGCCTGTGCGGCATTGGCGGCGGCCTGATCGGTTTGCTGCAGCTTGGCAAAGATATCGCGCTGCGAGGCAAAGAAATTTTCGGTGATGGCAAAATAGCGATCGGCGGGTGCACAATGGGTGATGGCCGCCGCCATGGCGTCGACCGGCCCGGCGCTGCCCAGAATGAAGTTGCGGAATTCATAGGAAACCTGGCCGCTGTCGACCAGCTTTTTCAGCCCTTCCTTGCCCGTGTTGGAGAAATCGGCACAGTGGCCGCACACCAGCGAGCCATATTCGACCAGCTTCAGCGCGGCATCCGGATTGCCCATCACATAGCCTTCCTCGGTCTTCGTCACCGTGGCAGACCATGCCGCTCCTGCGGGTGCCGCCACCTTGGGCAGCGCATCGGCGGGGTTGTCCTTCGTTCCGGCTTCCTTGCAGCCGGCAAGCGCCAGCGTGGCCGTGGCCAGCATCAGGGCAAAATTCGTGCGACGCATCATCTTCTCCACAAATGCGCGCAAAGCTCATGCGTCTGCGCGGCAGGTTCATCCAATTTTGGGCGGGCCTTCGCTGCGTGCCAGCCCCGCGGCCAGATTTTCCAGCACCGCCCGCAATTCCGGATCGCCTATATCGCGCAGCGAATCGCCCAGTTCAACCGGAATCGGGCGAATATTGGGCGGCGGGCGCGGGGTGGCCGGGGCGGGGCGCTGCACCCGGCCCTGCTGGATGCGGATCTGGCTGATCGCGGCATAGCCGAAAAATCGGTTCACGCGCTCGATCATCTCCGGCATCACATGCTGCAACATCGTGGCGGCGGCGCTTTCGACAATCAGGTGAAGCGTGCCATGCGCCCGCTGCCCGCGGGGAAAGCGGATCATTTCCGGCTGGGAAAGCGCGGCATAGCGTTCGCCCGCAATTTCGGGCCAGCGCGTCACGATGGAGCTTTGCACAAAGCCGAAGCGACGAAAGGCGGCGCGCCCGATATCGGGGGCAAGCTCGCCAATGCGGCGCGGGCCGCCCCGCCGTTCAGCCACGCTGGCGGCATCCGTGCCACGGCCTTTGCCGTCCCTGCCGGTCCGATCGGTGCCGCTTGTGTCTTTTGCCATGGCACTGGCCATGCCATAGGCGCACCATGCCCGTCCACCGCGAAGATATGATGATCGCCCAGGATCTGCTGGCCTGGTATGATGCTCATGCCCGTGCCTTGCCCTGGCGCGTGCCCCCTGGCGAACCTGTGCGCGCTGATCCCTACCGGGTGTGGCTTTCCGAAATCATGCTGCAGCAGACGACTGTGGCAGCGGTGCGGCCCTATTTCCGTCGCTTTGTCGATCGCTGGCCCGATGTGCAGGCGCTGGCGGCGGCAGACGATGCCGAGGTCATGGCGGCCTGGGCCGGGCTTGGCTATTATGCACGGGCGCGCAACATGCTGGCGGCGGCGCGTGCCGTGGTGGGGCGGCATGGCGGGGCATTTCCGGCTGATGTGACCTTGCTGCGGGCGCTGCCGGGCGTCGGCGATTACACCGCAGCTGCGATCGCGGCGATCGCATTTGGCATTCCGGCCGCGGTGGTGGATGGCAATGTGGAGCGCGTCATTGCCCGTCTCTTTGCCATCTCTGCGCCGCTGCCCGGGGCACGGCCGGCGATCCGCGCGGCCCTTGCGCCGCTGGTGCCGGCAGACCGGCCGGGCGATTTTGCCCAGGCGATGATGGATCTGGGGGCGGGCATCTGCACCCCGCGTGCGCCGCGCTGCGGGGACTGCCCGCTCGCGGCCGCCTGCCGCGCTCATGCTGCGGCTGCTGTGGATCAATATCCGGTCAAGCCCGCCAAAAGGCCGCGGCCGGACTGGCACGGCACGGCCTGGTGGGTCGAACGGGACGGCGCGGTGCTGCTCGTCCGCAGGCCCGAAAGCGCAATGCTGGGCGGCATGCGCGCACTGCCGGGCACGGATTGGCGCGTGGCCGATCCAGCCGCACTGCCGCCAGCGGCCTGCCGCATCGTCCATGGCTTCACGCACGCACGGCTGATGCTGGATGTGGAACCGCTCGCCGCAGCGGACGCCGCGGCCTTGGCGCTTGATGGCGAATGGTGGCCCGCAACGCAGCTTGACGCAGCCGGGCTTCCTGCGCTCTATGCCAAGGCCGTGGCCAGCTGGCTGGATCGCCGGATGCTGATGGACAAGGATTGATGCATGAGGGACGCGACGATGCACGAGATTGAGGCGCAGATGGCCGCCACTCCCGCCATGATGGATCGGCGCGCGCTGATGGCCGCCCTGCTCGGCACCGGGATGGCGGGGCTGCTTGCTCCGCATGATGCGCGGGCCTGGCGCGCCCCACCTGCGACCCCGGCGACTGCATTTCCCGCGCTGCGGGCGGCGCTCGCCACAGTGGTCGGCACGGGCAAGCTGCCCGGCGCGCTCGCCGTGCTCGGGCGCGGCACGAAGGAGCAGGCCGTGATTGCGCATGGCGTGCGCGGCTTTGGCCTGTCAGAGCCGGTTGGCCCCGATACGCTGTGGCGGGTCTATTCGATGACCAAGCTGGTGACCGGCATTGCCACCATGATGCTGATCGAGCAGAAAAAGCTGACGCTGGATCAGCCGCTGGCCGATCTGATTCCTGCCTTTGCGAAGATGATGGTGCAGGTGGTGCCCGATGGCCCGCTGGAGGATGTGCGCCCGGCCAAGACGGCCATCAGCATCCGCCATCTGCTCACCCATACGGCGGGGCTTGGCTATACTGTGGCGCAGAAAGGCCCGCTGCAGAAGGAATATTTCCGCCTCGGGCTGGCGCCCGGCAAGATCAGCAAGCTGCCGCTGCCGGGCTTTCCCCGCGATGTGGTGATCGCGCCCAGCCTGGAGGAATTTGCCACGCGTCTGGCCAGCCTGCCGCTCGTCTATGAGCCGGGCACCCGCTGGAGCTATTCCGTCAGCCTCGATCTGCTCGGCCGGGTGATCGAGATTGCATCCGGCATGCCGTTCGATGCGTTTCTGAAGGCTCGGCTGTTCGATCCGCTGGGGATGAAGAGCACATTTTTCACGGTGCCAAAGGCGCTTTCGCAGCGGATGACCACCAATTATGGTGTGGCCGGATCGCTCATACTGCCGATCGACACGGCGGATGCGAGCCTGTTTTACGACAAGCCCGAATTTCCCTTTGGCGGCGCTGGCCTGGTTTCCACCGGCGCTGATTTTGACCGCTTTCTCAACATGCTGCTGGGCGAAGGCGCGCTTGGCAAGGTGCGCGTGCTGCGGCCGGAAACGGCACGGCTCGCCATGTCAAACCTGTTGCCCGAAGGTGTGGATACCAAGGGCAGCATCATCGCCGGCCAGGGCTTTGGCGCGGGTGGCCGGGTCACCCTGCCGGGCCATTCGGCCGGGGCGGGCATTTATGGCTGGGGCGGTGCAGCGGGAACCATTGCCTTTGTCGATACCCAGCGCAAGCTGCGCATGGGCGCCTATATCCAGGCCATGCCGCCTGATGCCTTCGACCTGACAAAGCTGCTCGCCCCGGCGCTGATGCGGGATATCGGCAGCGCAAAGGCGTGACGATGCCGGGCATGGCAGGCGCGTTGCCGCCGCTGGGCGTGCCCTTTTTCGGGGGCGGCGGTCATGATCGCGCCGATGCGCTGCGCATCGATGCTGCCGCGCTTGCAGCACAGATGGTGCGGCCCAATGCCCGGCTGCTGCTGCTCGATGGGCTTGATCCCAGGCTGGACGCGGCGGGCAGGCTGGCGTGGACGAGCCTGGCACAGGCGGAGGCTGATGCTGATCTCCTGTTTCTCGGCCTGCGCGAGGGATGCCCCATTTTTGCGCAGATCACGTCCAATCGCAGCGGCATTGATGCGCGCAGCCGCAGCGTGTGGCGCGTGCTGCCCCTGCTCGATGCACAGGATGCCGGGCTTTATGCCGCGGCACGCAGCCTGATCGATTGGCATGTGCGCCATGGCTTCTGCGCCAGTTGCGGCACCGCCACGGCCATGGCCAAGGGCGGCTGGGCGCGCACCTGCAGCGCATGCGGGGCAGAGCATTTTCCCCGCGTCGATCCGGTCGTGATCATGCTGGCAGAGCATCAGGGCCGCGTGCTGCTGGGCCGCCAGCCGGGTTTTCCGCCGGGCCGCTATTCCGCGCTGGCCGGATTTCTGGAAGTGGGCGAAACGATCGAAGATGCCGTTGCCCGGGAGCTGCATGAGGAGGCAGGGCTGATCGTGGGCGATGTGCGCTACGTCGCCAGCCAGCCCTGGCCCTTTCCGTCATCGCTGATGATCGGCTGTGTCGCGCAGGCGGCGAGCGATGTCATCACGCTGGATCGCAACGAACTGGAAGACGCGATCTGGGTCGATCACGCCGGGGTGGCCGCGGCGCTGGCAGACGATGCGGCTGCGCCTTTCCTCGCGCCGCCCCCTTTTGCCATTGCCCATCATCTGCTGGTGCACTGGCTGGCGCAGGCCGCTTCGCCGCAGGATTAACGGCGCGGTAAGCCAGCTTTGCTACGGCTTCACAGGCAGATGGCACCGGAGCAAGGCATGCGCGAACAGATGAAGCAGTGGGCCGAACGTGCGGCGCGCCTTGTCGGCTATGACAAGACGCACATCACGCGCGTCATCCCCTATCGCGCGGTCGATGCCTATCTCGATCGGCTAGGCACCGAACGCTGCGATGCGCTGGAAATCTCTGCCGGTTGGAAATGGCGGCAGCGCCAATGGGCCAGCTATACCGAAATGAACTGGCCGCAGCACGATATCTGCCGCGATGTGCTGGATCGGCAGTTTGATGTGATCATTGCCGATAATGTGTGGGAACATTTGCTCTATCCCTATCGCGCCGCCCGCAATGTGCATGCCATGCTGAAGCCGGGCGGGGTGTTCATCAACATCACCCCCTTTCTCATCCGCTATCACCCGATCCCCACCGATTGCAGCCGCTGGACGCAGCTCGGCATGGTTCACTTTCTGGAAGAATGCGGCTTTGATGCGGATCGCATCGAAACCGGCGGCTGGGGCAATGCAGCAGCCGTGAAGGCGAATTTCCACCGCTGGGCCCGGGCCGGATGGCAGCGCCGCTTTGCCAATGATGCGCGCTTTCCCGTCACCATCTGGGCCTTTGCCCGCAAATAGGGTGAACGGTGGAGTCAGCCCCCGCCCCCAATGCCATCATCGTGCTGGCGCATAATGAAGAGCGGCGCATCGGCGCCTGCCTTGCGTCGCTGCCACTGGGCGATCCCGACTATCACATATATGTGGTGGTGAACGGCAGCACCGATCGCACGGCCGCATGCGCTCGCAGCGCAACGGCGCATGCACCCAATGTCAGCGTGCATGACTGGCCCGAAGGCGGAAAATCGCGCAGCTGGAACCGGATTGTGCTCGATTTGCTGCCCCCCGGGCTTGATGCCGTGATTCTGGTCGATGGCGATGCGCAGGTGGATGCCGGGGCGATTGGTTCGCTGCGGGCCGGGCTGGCGCGGCATCAGGCAGCGCACGCCGCCTCTGCGCTGCCGCTGAATGGCCGCCGGATCGCCTATTACCGTGCGAAGATCATCGCCGATCATGGCCTGTTTGGCGATCTTTATGCACTGCGCGGCCCATTTGTGGATCGCATGCGCGCGATGGGGGTGCGCCTGCCCGATGATCTGGTGGGCGATGACGGGCTGATCGGCGCGCTTGCCAAAATCGATCTCGGCCGGCTCGATGCGTGGTCCGATGCCCGCGTGCAGCCCTGCCCGGATGCGGGCTTTCGCTGCGAACCCGTCAGCCTGTCCGATCCGCGCAGCTGGCGGCTGCAATATCGGCGCATGATCAACTATGCCGTGCGACATTTTCAGGATCGCATCATCACCCATATTCTTCAACGCGAAGGGGCGATGGGGCTGCCGCGGCTGCTGGCAACGCATTATGCCGATCATCTGCCGGGATTTGCTCCGCGCCGCAGCCTTGTCTGGTGGTGGTTTGATCGCGTGGCGCTTGCGCGGATGGCCCGCAGCGCCCGGCCGCCGATGGACGCGCAAACGGACGCATGACCGGCAACAATGGAAGCGCTCAGCCCTGTGCGGGCGGTCGCTTCACCAGCCGGATCATCTCTTGCAACGTCTCCCGCTCCCGCATCCAGAGCAGCGCGGCATAGCTGATCACGCCGCTGGCGACGAGCAGGCCCAGCATCAGCGGGGCAGGCAGCCCCGGCATTG
This sequence comes from uncultured Sphingomonadaceae bacterium, assembly GCA_964523215.1. Classification (GTDB taxonomy): domain Bacteria; phylum Pseudomonadota; class Alphaproteobacteria; order Sphingomonadales; family Sphingomonadaceae; genus CAZFYJ01. The sequence continues at coordinate 21,080 of CAZFYJ010000006.1, forward strand.
TCGCCTGCAGCAGCAGCGCAATCCCTTCGACCAGAATCGCCATGATCAGCGCACAGCCAAGGCCGGGCAGCGCTGCCTGCGCCACATCGCGAAAGCCCACGCCCAGGGCCGGCCGCGAGAGCATGATCGTGGCCGCCAGCAGCAGCGGGGAAGCCCCCAGCCAGGCCCAGGCCAGCCCCGCCGGCCCATACTGCACACCGATTGCAAAGGCAGCCATGAACAAGGCCGCCCCGCAGGCCGCGGTGCGCACCGAAATCTGTGGCCAGCCCAGCCCGGTGGTCGCCGGCGCAAACAGGGTCTGCAAGGTCATCAGCGGCATGGCCAGCGCCAGCAGCGTGACGAGCGGGGCCATTTCTGACCATTTGGGTGCGAGCACCGTGCCGATCAGCGGCCCTGCCGTCACCGCCATTCCAAGATAGACGGGACAGGCAACGAGCATGATCAGGCGAACCGATTTGAGGAAGGACCAGCGCATGGCTCCGGGATCGCCCTGCAGCCGCGAATAGGCCGGAAAGGCGACATCATTGAGCGGGGGCACGAATTTGCTGAGGAACAGCTGCGTGAGGAACAGCGCCTGCGCATAGATGCCGACATCATGTTCATCAAACCGCCGCCCGGCAAAAAACACGTCCGATTGCGTTTGCAGGATCCATAGCAGCTGGCTGGCCAGCATCGCCGATCCGAATTGCGCCATGGCGCCCGCGCCCCGAAAATCAAAGCTTGGCAGCACAAACAGCCGGGTCGCGAGCAACAGCAGGATCGCACGGCTCCAGAATGCGGCAATCGGCGCAATCACCAGCGTCCACACGCCAAAGCCGTGCCATGCGCAGTAAAGTGCAACCGATGCGCTGATCACAGCGCTGGCCAGATTGACGATGGCGATGCGGCGGAAATCCATGCGCCGGCTCAGCAGCACATCGGGCACGATCATGAAGGGCAGCGCGAGGAAGATCAGGCATTGCACCCGCAGCAGATCGGCCAGGATCGGATGGCCATAATATGCCGCAACCATGGGGGCGATCGCATATTGCAGCGCGGCCAGCGCGCAATTCAGCAGCAGCAGCAGGCCGAATGCCTGCCGCACGGCATGGGTGCTGATCGATTCGCGCTGGATTAGCGAAGAGGCAAAGCCATAGCCGTTGAGAAAGTTCAAAAGCTGGATCAGGGTCTGTGTCATGGCGAAAATGCCATAATCCGAAGGGTCGAGCAGCCACAGCACCACCAGGGTCGCCCCCCAGGTGATCAGCTGCGCCACAATCTGGCTTCCGGAGCGCCAGAAAACCGCATGTTTCACGGTGCGGCCGAAATCGCCGCCCACCGCATCCGGGTTGGCCATCGCATCATGCATGGGGCAGCCTTATAGGGCACAGATGTTACCAAAGCCTGTTGCCCGGGCATGGCGATTCGGGCAGGCTGGCCGCGGCGCACGGTGTTCCATGCTGCATCACAGGCGTGGCCGCCACCTTTCTGGCCATTGTGGAGCGTGCGGCGCAATCATGTTCCAAGATGCGGCGCCTTGGCCCGGCACCCCTTCTGCCGTAGGGGAAATGAGGTGTTTCTTGGGGGGTTGCGCATGTTTGCGCGCAAGGTGGGGCGGCAGTGTGGCTGAGGCATTTTGTAAGAAAATTTCCAAAATCATGTTGACGCCCCGAAAAACGGTCCATATATGGCGCTTCACCGAACGACGCGGGACACTTCGCCGTTTGGTCGCCACAAGAATCGGACATACCGTCCCCCGATAGCGATAGCGGGGAACGTTACTTGTCCGCCTTTGTTTGTGGATGGCTCTTTGACATTGTTGAATGTAGATGAAGGGACATGTGGGCGGCGGCTCCGGGTCCTGCGGCTTCAAGGCGCAGGGTGCTCGGTCAAATTATGCCGTTCCAAATCGGTGCATCACGCGCCGGTGACATGTCCTACACACACCATGTAAGATTTGTGCAGGAACGGCTCCTTGAAATTCGTTGCTGGCATGTGCGGGTTATTCCCCCGGCTGTCGGCAGCAAATCAAACTTGAGAGTTTGATCCTGGCTCAGAACGAACGCTGGCGGCATGCCTA
>CAZFYJ010000007.1:0-22437 GCA_964523215.1 uncultured Sphingomonadaceae bacterium
GCCCGATGCGCCGCTGTTTCGCGGGGCACGCGGCGGGCCGCTGGCCGATGCAATCATCCGCCGTGCCATTCAAGCCGCACGGCACCGCCTTGGCCTGCCCGAACGCACCAGCCCGCATGCGCTGCGCCACAGCTTTGCCACCCATTTGCTGGGCGAAGGGGCCGATTTGCGCAGCTTGCAGGAATTGCTGGGGCATGCGAGCCTTTCGTCCACGCAAATCTATACCGCAGTGGATGCCGCCCGGCTGCTCGATGTCTATCGCGCCGCACATCCCCGCGCCTGACCCGGCGGAACGGGGCGTTCAGCTGTGGCTGCGGTCTGCCCAATCCCCTTCATGCGCCATCCAGATCGCAACGGCGGCAAGCGCGGCCGTTTCCGCACGCAGGATGCGCGGGCCAAGGCTGATCGGAACGGCGTCGGCATGCGCGCGAATGGCCTGGCGCTCGGCATCGGCAAAGCCGCCTTCAGGGCCAATCAGGATGGCAGCGGCAGCACCCGCCGGGGCCCGCGCCAGCAGCGCTGCAAAATCCTCGCCCCCGCATTCGTCGGCAAAATAGAGCCGCCGCCCCGCCGGCCATGCGCGCAGCAGCGCATTCAGCTTTTGCGGCGTGGCAAGCGCGGGCAGTGCGGTGCGGTGGCACTGCTCGGCGGCTTCGATGGCAATGCGGCGCATGCGATCGACATTCACCCGATCGATGACGCTGCGCTGCGTCAGCACCGGCACGATCTGCCCGACGCCCAGTTCGCACGCCTTTTCGATCAGATAATCCCAGCGATCCTTTTTCACTGGCGCCGCACACAGCCACAGATCAGGCACAGCCTCGCGCGGGCGGGTCTGCCCTTCGCGCATCAGCACGGCATCGCGCTTGCCGACATGCGCGATCCGGGCCAGCCACTCCCCGCTGCGGTCGTCGAACAGCAGCACCGGAGCACCGGGCTTGAGCCGCAGCACATGGACCAGATAATGCGCGGCATTGCCATCCACCACGATCTCGGCACAGCCCGCCAGATCGGCGTCGATAAACAGGCGGGGTGCGCTTTGGGCTGGCCAGGCGGGCATTGCAGGCATATCTCACTCCTATGACGCACGCACACCCCGTTGACCAGAGCCCGGTTGATGCAAGCCTGCCCGATAGCGAGCGGGGGGGCCTGCTGCGCCTGCTGCCCGCGGCGGCGCGGCCCTATGCGCTGCTGGCCCGATTCGATCGGCCAATCGGATGGTGGCTGCTGTTCTGGCCATGTGCCTGGGCACTGGCACTGGGGGGAGAGGCGCTGCGGCGGTGGGATCTGTTGCTGTGGTTCCTCCTTGGCAGCATTGCCATGCGGGGTGCGGGCTGCGTGTATAATGACATTGTCGATCGCGATCTTGATGCGCAAGTGGCGCGCACCGCATCCCGCCCGATCGCCAGCGGGCGCGTGGGGCTGCGTGCGGCGTGGCTGTGGCTGTTTGCCTTGTGCTTGATCGGCCTTCTCGTGCTGCTGCAGCTGCGGCTGGAGGCACAGCTGGTGGCGCTGGCAAGCCTCGTGCTGGTGGCGGCCTATCCGTTCATGAAGCGCATCACCTGGTGGCCGCAGCTGTGGCTGGGGCTGGTGTTCAGCTGGGGCGCGGCCGTGGCCTGGGTGGAAGCGGAACCGCTGGTGACGGTGGCCGGGCTGTGGCTGTATCTCGGCACGCTGTTCTGGGTCGTCGGTTATGACACCATCTATGCGCTGCAGGATGTGGAGGATGATGCGCTGGTGGGCATCCGCTCATCGGCGCGTGCGCTCGGCCGCCATGTGCGCCCCGGCATTGCGGTCTGCTATGCGCTCGCCGTGGCGGGATGGGCAATGGCCATCTGGGCCGTGCGGCCACAGGCGCTGGCGCTGGCGGCGCTGCTGCCGGTTGCGCTGCACCTGGGCTGGCAGGTCATCACGCTCGAAACCCACGGCGCTGATCCGCTGCACAAATTCCGCAGCAATCGCTTTGCCGGGCTGGTTGCGCTGCTCGGCTTTCTGGTGGTTGGGCAGACTGCCTGACCGGGGCAGCAGCTATTGGCCCGGTGCAGGCGCGGCCAGCGCCTCGGGGGGCACATCGATGCCGACCAGCTTCCAGCTGAGCCCGTCGCGGCGAAACTGCAGCACAGCCGCCTTCGGGTCCTTGGGATTGCGCAGGTTGAATTCGGAAAGGCCCTTGCGCTCGATCTCCATCGCGCTGAAATTTTCCTGCAGCTTGGCAGCGGCCTTTGGCGCGCCGCCCGCGGCTGCACCCTTTGCCATCAGCATTTTCACGCCTTCCGGGGTGACGGCATTGTCCACCATCTGATCCACCAAGGCACCGCCCAGCGCCATGCCCGCGCTCGCCATCGGATCCTTGCTTTTTGCTGCCTCGGCCATCATCGCGGCACGCGCCTCCGATTTGATGTCGGCGCGCAGCTCGGCAAAATCGATATAGCCGGACAGCGCGGCAGCATCGCGCGCCTCGACCGCGCTTTTCATGCCGTTCAGCGCCAGCAGCGGCGAGGCATAGGCATAGGCCCCGGCCCCGGCGACGAGCACAATGGCCCCAGCCAAAATCATGCCGCTCCGCTTCATCATGCCCTCCTCTGCGGCGGCTTCACGCGGCTTTGCGCGCCGATGCGGCGGCGCTGTCTTTTGGTTCTGCGCCCAGGAAATCCCGGATCAGCGCCAGCGATTCATCCGGACGGCTGACGAGGAACAGGTGCCCCCCGCCCGCCATCACCTCCAGCCGCGCGCCCGGGATCAGGCTTTTCAGGATGTGCCCATTGGCCACGGGCACGATATTGTCTTCAGCGCCCATCATGATCAGCGTCTGCGGCCGCATGAAGGGCAGGAACGGCGCACTGGTCCATCCCAGCATCGCCAGCACCTGATGCATATAGCCCAGCATCGATGGCGGCTTGATGCGCCCGGCATGCCCGCCCGCTCCTTCTGTCTCCCCGCCATAAAGCGTCCGGAAATTCTTCAGCATATAATCCGGATCGACATAGCGGCGCGGATCGGCCATTTTGGAAAGGGCGCTGATCTTGCCGGGCACCATGACCATGCCGGCAGAGGTTGCGGCGAGGATCAGGCGCTCCACCCGCTTGCCATATTGCAGGGCATATTGCTGGGCCATCGCGCCGCCCCAGCTGACACCCATCACGTCGATCTGGCCATAGCCGAAATCATCCATGATGCGATCGGCAATCCGCGCCATCATCCACGGGCGATAGGGCCACACAGGATCGGGCGACTGGCCGATCCCGGGCATGTCGAAGGTCACGATATCGCGGCCGGGTTCTGCCTGCGTGCCCGCGGCCAGCAGCTCTGCCATCGGCGTGATCAGCTCTATATTGGCGCCGATGCCATTGAAAAACAGGATCGGGCGTTCGGCCCTGTGCCCCGGCCGGGCCTGCCATCGGCCCACCCGCACGGTGCGGCCATCAATTTCGGCCATCGAAAATTCAGGCGCGATCGCCGCATCGCCTGCGCCGGGCATGTGTGCAGCCTTCTTGCCCGCTGGCCGCGCTGTTGCCATGCTCAATCGCCCTTGCCTGGATTTTCGCTGAAATATTTTTCGAATTTGCCGTCTTCGCCCTTGTGCGCATCCGCATCATCGGGGGTCTGGCCGCTGTTCTGCGTCACATTGGGCCACATGGCGGAAAAAGTGGCATTGATTTCCAGCCATTTTTCCAGCCCGCTTTCGGTATCGGGCAAAATCGCCTCGGCCGGGCATTCCGGCTCGCACACGCCGCAATCGATGCATTCATTGGGATTGATCACCAGCATATTTTCCCCCTCGTAGAAACAGTCGACGGGGCAAACTTCCACGCAATCCATATATTTGCAGCGGATGCAGGCATCGGTCACGACATAGGTCATCTGGCAGGCTTTCTGTGAAAATCGGCGTTGCGTGCCGGTGCTACATGCGGCGATGGGGGGGCGTCAATCCCGCTTGACGCATGGCGATGCGCCTTTTGCGATGCCCGTGCTGCCTGCCGCATCCGCAGCGCCCCCCACTGCTGCCCCTGCCTATTCGCCCGCATGGGCCAGCAAGATGCCCCATTCGGCAGGCGTGACCGGCGAGACCGAAAGCCGTGATTGCCGCCGCATCGCCATATCATAAAGGCGGTCGTCGCCCTTGATCACGGCCAGCGGCACCGGCTGAGCCAGCTTGCGCTGCGGCCTCACCTTGACGGCGACCCAGCGGGTTCCGGGCGGCTCGGTCGGATCGGCAAAGGCTTCGGCAGAAATGGTGACAATGCCGACAATCTCCTTGCCGATATTGCTGTGATAGAAAAAGGCCTGATCGCCCACGCGCATGGCCTTCAGGTGGAGCGCAGCGGCATGGTTACGCACGCCATCCCAGGTGCCCTCGCCTTCCGCGATCAGATCGTCCCAGCCATAGACATCGGGTTCGGATTTCATCAGCCAGTATCGGGTCATGCCGGAGATGCGATAGCGAGCCTGCCTCTTGCGCGAAACCCCATAATTGGGCTTAGCTGCGCGGCGAAAGGAATCGCCCCATGGCCACCATCGCCCCGCCCCGTGAAACCGCCGCCGTTCCCGTCATTTCGATGGCGGGCCTTGATGCGGCCGATTTTTCGGCAGCCTTTGGCCGCTCGTTCGAACGCTATGGCTTTGCCATGGTGTCCGATCATGGGCTGGATGCGGAGCTCGTGGCCCGCGCCTGGGCCATGACGCGCGATTTTTTCGCCCTGCCAGAGGCGGAAAAGCGCCGCTATCTGATCCCCGGCACGGGCGGGGCGCGGGGATATACCGCCTTTGGCACAGAAATTGCCAAGGGTGCCACGCATGTCGACTTGAAGGAATTCTGGCATGTCGGCCGCGATCTGCCCGCCGGCCATCCGCTCAGCAGCCAGCAGCCCAACAATATCTGGCCCGATCAGCCCGCCGGCTTTCGCGAGACGTTCGAGGCGCTGTTTGCCGCGATGGATGATGTGGGCGCCCGGCTGCTGCGCGCGATTGCCCGCTATCTGGGCCTGGCGGACGACTGGTTTGACGATCCCATTCGCGATGGCAACAGCGTGCTGCGGCTGCTGCATTATCCCCCGATTTCCGGAAATGCGCCGGGAATCAGGGCAGAGGCGCATGAGGATATCAATCTCATCACCCTGCTGCTGGGCGCAGAGGAAGCGGGCCTGGAAATCCTCGACAAGGATGGCAGCTGGCTGCCGGTATCCCCGCCCGATGGCGCGCTCGCGGTGAATGTGGGGGATATGCTGCAGCGGCTGACCAACCATGTGCTGCCATCCACCACCCACCGGGTGCGCAATCCCGATGCCGGCCGTGCCAGCGTCGCGCGCTATTCCATGCCCTATTTCCTGCATCTGCGCAGCGATGTGCCGATTGCGACGCTGCCCGGCTGCATCACGCCGGACAATCCGAACCGCTATCCAGAGCCGATTTTGGCCGATGATTATCTGCAACAGCGATTGCGCGAGATTGGGCTGGTGAAATAGGGGGCCCGGCGCAAAGCCCGTCAGAATATCGGCTCATTCCCGCCCAGGCTGCCCGGCTGGGCTGGCAGCTTTACAAGGCTGCCATCGCGCTTGAGCCCAAAATAGCCAATGCGATATTCGCCCGTTGGCCGATAGGCGACGACCAGTTCAAATGTGAACAGGCCGTCCTTGCCTGTGCCGGGGCACGCCAGCCAGTTCAGCCTGAAAATCTGGCCTCCTTGAGCAAATTCATTGGCGGCCGACACAGATTTGCGGCTCAGTGCTTTGCCGTTGATCGCGATCGACACGATGCGCGACATCCGGGCCGGGCTTTGCACATAACGCACCTCAGCTGCATCTGCCCCGCAATCATGGCGCGTCACCTGCGCTTGGCTTGCTTGCGGGGTTGCGGCCGCTGGCGCTGCGGCAGCAAGGATGAGGCAGCCAAGCATGCGGAGCTCTTTTCCGGCCGATCCAGCGCCTGTTGACCCTTTGCTCAATGCTGACCCCTCTTCTACATCCTTACGAAATCAGCCTCAAAGCTGCGCAAATTGGCCCCGCCATCGACAAAGATGGTCTGCCCCGTCACACTCTGTGCCGCCACCAGATAGCGCACGGCGCGGGCAATATCCTGCGGCGTGGGGAGCACGCCCAGGGGCATGGCCGATGCCAGCCGCTCCATCTGCCCCGGCGCATAATCCTGTGTCGGCAAGGTGAGGCCGGGGGCGACTGCATTGACGCGGACATGCGGCGCCATGGCGACAGCAAGCGTGCGCGTGGCTTGCCACAGGCCCTGCTTGCTGATGGTATAGGCTGTCTGATCCGGCACCGGATTGATCACGCGCTGATCGAGAATGTTGATGGCAACGCCGCCGCCCACATCCGCGAGCGCGCGGCACAGCAGCACGGGGGCGGTGAGATTGATCGCCAGATGAAGGGCCATGTCGGCCGCGTTCAGCCGATCCCATCCGCCCTCGCCAAAGAAGCTGGCATTGTTGACAAGGATCGCGGGAGCTCGCCCGGCGCGTTCGCACGCCGCGGCAAACAGGGCCGCCAAATCATCTGCATCCTCAAGGCAGGCCTGCACCGGCCACCATGCCGCCCCGGCCTGCGCCAGCGCATCCGCAAGACCCGGCTCCGGCTGGTCATTCTGCCGGTAATGCAGCACAAGGTCGCACCCGGATGCCGCCAGCTCGCGGGCAATGGCAGCGCCAATGCGCTGCATCCCGGCGGTGATCAGCGCAAGCGGTCGGGGCGCGCTCATGCGGTGGGGCGGGCGCGACGCAGCGTGATGCCGATCGCTTCTCCATTGTGCGAAATGGCGAGTTTCACAATCTGCACCTCCACCCAGAGCACGCGTTCATCGCCTGCGAGCACGGCATCGATGATGCGATCCGCCACCGCCTCGATCAGGGTGAAATGCACGTCCTGCGGCAATCCTTCGGTGATCGCGCCGCGCAAATCCATATAGTTTTTGGACTGCGCCAGCGGCGTATCCGGCGCATAATGACGGGCCAAGGCAAGCCCGGCACGCACCGAAATGCGCAACGGCTGCGGCAGATGCGTTTCTTCCGAATAGATGCCGGTCAGCACATCGATTTCCACATTTTCGACCGAAAGAATCAACGCATCTTCCACAATCTTCTGCCCATTTTTTCTGTTTCGCCGTGGCGCACCCTGCGCTAAGCGCCGCCCCCTTAAACCCGCTTGACGATGAAAGCCACTGCCTTGATGCCGCTGCGCCCGCTGCACGATGCCCCGCCCGATGCGATCGAGACCGTGCTCGACGCCGCCTTCGGGCCGGGGCGTTTCGGCCGCACCGCCTATGCCATCCGGCAGGGCATGGCCTGGCTGCCCGCGCTCAGCTTTGCGCTGGAAGACGGCGCGCAGTTGATCGGCACGATCCAGTGCTGGCCGGTCGCGCTCATCGGCGGAGCGGGCGAGGCTGCACCGCTGATCATGGTCGGGCCGGTGGCGGTGGTGCCGGCGCGGCAGGGGGAAGGGCATGGCCGCGCCCTGATGGATGCCGCCATGGCCGCAGCCCGGGATCAGGCCGATGCGCCGCTGATGATGATCGGCGATCCGGAATATTATGGCCGCTTCTGGGGCTTTTCGGCAGAGCCCACGGCGCATTGGCGCACACCCGGCCCGGTGGAGCCGCGCCGCCTGCTCGCGCGATCGGTGCGTGGCCTGCCCCTGCCGATCCGCGGCATGCTCGGCCCACGCCCATAGCAGCCCTTGCAAAAGCGGGGCATTGCCCGCATTTTCACGCGCATGACCCAGCTTGCCGGATTGTCTTTGCAGGAAATCGCGGCACTGGCCGATGGCGAAAAGCTGCCGCCGGTGCATCTGTGGAATCCGCCCGATTGCGGGGAAAGCGCGATCCGCATCCTTGCGGACGGGCGCTGGATTCACGCCGGATCGCCGATCAACCGGCCAGAACTGGTGCGCCTGTTTGCCAGCATCATGCGCCGCGACCCCGATGGCCGCTACTGGCTGGTGACCCCGGTGGAGCGGCAATCGGTCGAGGTGGAGGATGCACCCTTTGTTGCCGTCGAGGTGATGGCCGCGGGCGAGGGCTGTGATGCGACGCTGGGTTTCCGGCTGAACACCGGCGGCGTGGTGATCGCGGGGCCGGATCATCCGCTGCGCTTTGCCGATGGGGCAACAGGGCCAAAGCCCTATCTGCATGTGCGCGGCGCGCTCGCCCATCCGATCGAGGCGCGCATTGCCAGATCCGTCTATTACGAGCTGGCAGAGCGCGCGCTGGCGCCTGCACTGGCGGGCCGCGATGATCCGCCCGGCCTGTGGAGCCGGGGCATGTTTTTCCCGATGGCGAGCAGCGCATGATGATGCGCGCGGCTGATGATCGCGGATTGCCCGGCGCGCGCATGCGGGCATCATTGGCGGCGCGGGTGCGCGCGGCGTTGGCTGCCAACCGGGATCGCCCGATATGGCATGCAGGCGATGATCAATGGGCCGCCCGCGGCGCGGCGCGCGGCCTGGATCAGCATCCGCGCGATGCCGCCGTTCTGGTGGCCATCATTGCCCATGCCCGCCCGGCGCTGCTGCTCACCCGGCGCACCGATCGCCTGCGCACCCACAGCGGCCAGGTGGCCTTTCCCGGTGGCACGGTTGATCCCGCAGATGCCGGGGCAGCGGCAGCGGCGCTGCGCGAGGCGCAGGAAGAAGTGGGCCTGCCGCCGGCCGAGGTCGATCTGATCGGCGCGACGCACGCCTATATGACCGTGACCCGCTATCGCGTCGTGCCAGTGATCGGCGTGATCGCGCCCGGCCTGCCGCTGGCCCCCAATCCGGGCGAGGTTGATCGCATTTTCGAAGTGCCGATCGATATCGCCTTCGATCCCGCGCAGCACATCCGGAAAGCCGTGGCGTGGGAGGGAGGCATGCGCCATTATCACGAAATCCACCATGATGGCGAACGCATCTGGGGCGCAACGGCGGCGATGATCCGCAATCTGGGCGTGCAGCTGGGGCTTGCCGACGCGCCGGACCAGTGGAACAGCCTCGCGGCATGAGCCTGCCTGCGGCCCCGCTGCCGGATCGGCTGCCGCCCGAACTGTTGGGAGATGCGGCGCTTGGCGCGCTGGTGGCGGTGCTGGACGGCGCGGCGGGGCAGACGCGGCTGGTGGGCGGGGCCGTGCGCGATGCGCTGCTGGGGCTTGCTATCAACGACATCGATCTGGCGACGCTGCTGCTGCCGCACGAGGCGCTGCGCCGGGCAGAGGCCGCCGGGTTCAAGGTGATCCCGACCGGCCTTGCCCACGGCACCATCACGGTCATCGCGCGCGGTCGCGCGTTTGAAATCACCACGCTGCGCCGCGATGTGGCAACCGATGGGCGGCGCGCCACCATTGCCTATAGCGACCGCTGGGATGAGGATGCCGCCCGGCGCGATTTCACCATCAATGCCCTTTATGCCGATCCGGCGGACGGCACGATCCACGATTATCACGGCGGTCTGGCGGATCTGGCAGCGGGTCGGGTGCGTTTCATCGGCGATGCCGCGGCGCGGATCAGCGAGGATCATCTGCGCATACTGCGCTATTTCCGCTTTCTTGCACGCTATGGCGATGTGGCGGCCGCCGATCCTGCGATCCTTGCCACGCTGTCTGCCCATGCCGGCAGCCTGATGGCGCTCTCACGCGAGCGCATCTGGGATGAGCTGCGCAAGATACTGGCCTTGCCCGATCCGCTGGCCGTGGTGCAGCTGATGATTGCGCACGGCATTTTTGCCCCGGTGCTGCCCGAGGTGGATGATGCCGGCGCGCTTGCAATGCTGGTGGCGGCAGAGCAGCGGCACGGGGTGGCCGCCGATCCACTGCGGCGGATGGCGGCGCTGATCTGGCCCACGGCGCGCGCCAATGGAAGCATGGTTGCGGAGGCGCTGGCGGTGCGGCTGCGCATGTCCCGGGCCGAACGCAAGCGGCTGAGCCTTGCTGTGGCGGCGCATCCGCCAATGTCGGGCGCGGCAGAGCTTGCCTATTGGATCGGCGTCGAGCCCGCGATTGACCATCTGCTGCTGGCGGGCCGCGATCCCGCGCCGCTGCTGCCCCGCTGGGAACGCCCGGCATTTCCGCTGCGCGGCGGGATGATCGTGCGCATGGGCGTGGCAGAAGGGCCTGCGGTGGCCGCGATTCTGCAGCGCGTGGAACAGCAATGGGTGGCGGAGGGCTTTCCCGATGAAGCCCGCGTTCATGCGCTCGTCAGCGCCGCGATTTCGCAGACTTAGGAAAAAATGTGGGGTCAAAAGGTGTTTTCACCATGCGCTCCTCAGTCGCGCTGAAGGCGGAATAGTTTCCTTTTTCGCCATTTTCGACCGCCGTCGCAAAAAATGCGACCCCCGTTCCCGCAATCGGATCGATCCACAAGCCGGATCGCAGGCCATAAGCGTCGCCCGCATGGCCAAAGCGGCGGGCCTTGTCTGGAAACAGACCATCGCGGCAATCCGGATTGCGTTGTTGCGCCGGCACATGGAGCGTCTGCACAGCCAGACCATAAGCGCAGAAAAATCCGCCCTGGGCATCGCCTTCATCAAGGCCGTTCACTTTGCCATTGATGCGCCGCAGGGTCCATTGGGGCCGTGTCATTTCGGCAATGGAGGCGGCTTTCAGAAAGCGCCGCCCATCAGCCGTGCGCCCCTTGTTGAGCAGCATCTGGCCGATTTTCGCCAGATCGTTCATCGAAATGCGCAATCCGCCCTGGGGGCTGAACAAGGCGCCATTGGTGCCCGGAACATAAGTGGCCAGATCACACGGCGTGCCCGGCGTGCGATAGACCGGGCATTCGGGGCGCTGCCCCATCAGATTGTCGAACCGCACATTGCCGGCCGCGCCCAGCAGCACGACGGCGCGGCGCACCTCATCGTCGGTGCAGCTGGCCCAGCCAAAACAGCCGCCCACGCCCAGCGGCTGGAGCACGATGCGCTGCATCAGGCGGTCAAAGCGTTCGCCGCTGGTGCGCTCCATGATGCTGGCGATCACCGGAAAATTGATGTTGGCATAGCGGAAAAAAGTGCCTGGCGCGTGATCCTTGTCCCACATTGCGGGATTTTCCATGCGCGCCTGCACCGTTTCGCCGATCGGGATGAGATAGAGCTCGCCCGCATCCATCAGGCCCGATTGATGCGAGAGCAGATGCCGCAATGTGATTTTCGCTGCCGGAAAAGCGGGGTTGCGCAAGCGATAGCCGAGATAGGCGGAGGCATCGGCGTCCAGATCGAGCGTGCCCGCCTCAACCATGCGCATCACCCCGAGCGCCACCACCAGCTTGGAAACCGAGGCTATGCGCACCGGGCTGGTCTGTATGGCCTGCCCGCTGGTCAGCATCGTGCGCATATGGGTGCGGTTGAAATCCACCCGCACCTGCGATTGCGGAGCGGGCGGCGGCGGCACGGGCGTTTCCACCGCCGGCGCGCGCTGTGCCCATCCGGCAACAGGGCCCAAAGCCCATATGATGGCCAAGCTTGCAATGGCGGCGCGGCAGATTATCTGGTGCACCGGCATAGAGTGGCGAAAGCAACATCACATGACAAGTGGGCACATCGCCACGCGCATCCTGAAATTTATTGCCAAGGCAGTGATGGCCCTCGTCATCGCCCTTGGCCTTGCGATCGTCTTCATCCCGCCCTTTCTTGATCATCGTTATTATGACGGGCCGGCATCGGCGCATTATGACGGGCAGCGCTTTTTCAATCCCGATGGCGATGATGTGTTTGCCCCGCCTCCGCCGCCGCCCGGACAAGCGGCACAGCCGCGGCAAAGCCGCCTGATCCGCTTTGCACGCTTTGCAACCGGGCGCAGCGAACGGCCGGAATGGCCAGACAATGTGGCTGTGGCCACGGCGAGGCCGCGCACGCTGCCTGCGCTCAAGCCAGGCGAGATGCGCGCCACATGGGTGGGGCATTCGACGGTGCTGATCGAAACGCCCGGCTTTGCCATGCTCACCGATCCGGTGTGGGAGGATGCAGCCGGGCCCTTCGGCATCGGCCCCCGCCGCGTGACCCGCCCCGGCATTGCCATATCCGATCTGCCCAAGATCGATCTGATCATCGTCAGCCACAGCCATTATGATCATCTGGGCCTGGAAACGCTGGGCAGGCTGTGGGCGCGAGACAAGCCGCGCATCATCACCAGCCTCGGCAATGATGCGATCATCGCGCAATCGGGCGCCAGGGCAACCGGCCTTGATTGGGGGCAGCATGCCGATATCGGCAAGGATGTGCGCGTGCATGTGACCCGCAATCACCACTGGAGCAGCCGCTGGGGCGTGGATCGCAACCGGTCGCTGTGGTCGAGCTTTGTGGTCGATACCCCATCGGGCAGCCTGTTTTTCGGCGGCGATACCGGGCTGGGCGATGGGCGCTGGCCAGCCGAGGCGGCGGCGGTGGCAGCGCAGCCCATCCGCTTTGCGATGATCCCCATCGGCGCCTTTCGCTTTGCCCCGGGCATGATGGGCACCGGCAGCCATATCGGCCCGATCGATGCCGTGCGCGTGTGGAGCAGGCTGGGCCGGCCCTATGCCATGGGCATCCACTGGGGCACATTCCGCCTTTCCAACGAAGCCTATGCGACGCCGCGGGTGATGCTGGATGCCGTGATGCGCTGCACCGGGCAGCCCCCGGCCATGTTTTCGGGATGGCGGATCGGGGTGCCGATGCTGGTGCCGCCGCTGGGCACGCTGGCCCCGGTGGACGAAGGGCGGCTCGATGGCTGCGCAAAAAATCCAGAAATTACAGCGCTTAAATAATTTTTTTGATTTTTTTTGCGCGGACCCCTTGAAACGCGCCACAGCATTTCCCACCCTATTCAGTGCGGGCCGGGCCCCTCTGGCGCAGATATCTGCGTGATGTCGGACCGCATCGGGATTTCCGATGCAATTGGGTCTGGCACTAAACCCCCTTGCAGCGTGATGTCCCGATTGAACCCATGTTCAAGAGGAGCACATGATGAATCCGCATTTCTTCAAACTGATGCTGATGCACCAGCGGCTAGACGAGCGGCTGCGCCAGGAACGTGTGCGGCGCTGGCCGGATGTGATGCGCATTCAGCAGCTGAAAAAGCTGAAACTGGCGATCAAGGATCGCCTTGCCGGGCTGACGCCGGGGCTGCGCAAGCGCACGCCGGCGATGGTCCGCAACAGTTGATATTCGCATAAGGCTGGGCTGGCAGCATCGCCGCCCTGTCCTTCGTGGCTGGCGACACCGGGCCCCCAACCCCTCTTCCCCAAAGTCCGTATCGCCAGCCACACCCTTTTGCCACAAGGACGCGCCGCACGGGCGCGTTTCGTTTTTTGTAGAGTGATGATGTCTGACATGAACCATGTGCGCGAACGGACAGAGCCGCTCTGGCTGCGATCATCTGGATCAGCCTCTCAATCGAACAGGATATGGACACGGACATGATTGAATTTCTGACGACCGACTGGCTGAACACACCGGTGTGGTTCTGGCTGGCCTTTATCGGCCTCGTCATCGCGCTGACTGCCTTCGATCTTGGCATCCTGCACAAGGAAGATCGCGAAATGGGCATTGCCGAAAGCCTCAAGCTCTCGGTCTTCTACATCAGCATTGCCCTGTTGTTTGGCGTCTGGGTCTATTTCCAGAAGACGGCCGCCTTTGGCGAGGCCATCGGCGCTGATCTGACGATGAAATATTATACCGGCTTTTTCATCGAAAAGGCGCTTTCGATCGACAATATCTTCGTCATCGGGCTGATTTTCACAACCTTCGGCATTCCGCCCAAATATCAGTATCGGGCGCTGCTGTGGGGCATTATCGGCGTGATCGTGCTGCGCGGCATCATGATTGCGCTGGGTGCTGCGGTGGTCGAACAATATGGCTGGGTGCTGTATCTGTTTGCCGCCTTCCTGATCGCAACCGGCATCAAGATGCTGTTTACCGACGACAAGCCGATGGATGTGGCCAACAACCCGGCGGTCCGCTTTGTCAGCCGCATCATGCGCGTGACGCCAGAGCTGCACGAACAGAAATTCTTCGTGCGCGTGCCCGACAGCAAGACCGGCAAGCTGGTGCTGGCGGCGACCCCGCTGTTTCTGGCGCTGGTGGTGATCAATGTGGTCGATCTGGTGTTCGCGGTGGATAGCGTGCCGGCAATTTTCGCAATCACCACCGATACGTTCATTGTCTACACATCGAACATCATGGCGATCCTCGGCCTGCGCGCGCTCTATTTCGCGCTCGCCGCGATGGTGCATCGCTTCCACTATCTGAAATATGCGCTGGCGCTGGTGCTGGTGTTCATTGGCTCCAAGATCTTCATCGCCGATTTCGTGCTGGGCGGGGAGAAATTCCCGCCGGTCATCAGCCTGGCAGTGACGTTTGGGCTGATCCTGGGTGGCATTGTCTATTCGCTCTGGAAAACCCGGGGCGATGGCGAGGCAACGGCCCACTGATGCGTTTTTTTCAACCACCAACATTCAAATGGGAGATTGTGTTATGAAACAACTGATCATGCTGGGTGCCGCGGCAATGGCACTGGCGGCTTCGCCTGCGCTGGCCAAGGACCACAACAAGGGCCGCACGGCCAAATGCACAGCAGTGACACAGGCCGGTGTCGAGAGCCAGTTTGCAAAGTTCAACCAGGCCTGGGCGACCAAGGATCCGGCCACCGTGACCAAGCTGTTCGCGAAGGACGCCGTGCTGCTGGCAACCGTCAGCAACACGCCGCGCACCACGCCTGCCGCCATCCAGGACTATTTCGTCGGCTTTCTGAAAAATTCGCCAGTGGGCGAAATCAACAGCAGCACAGTGAGCCTTGGCTGCAACATGGCGACCCGGCTGGGCACCTGGACCGTGACCCTGACCGATCCGAACACGGGTGCGAAAACCCCTGTGAAGGCACGCTACAGCTTCATCTACAAATTTGAAGACGGGCAGTGGAAAATCTATCATCTCCACAGCTCGATGATGCCCGAAAAGACCAGCTAAGCATCAGCTTTACACAGCTGCATCCCGGGGCGGTGTGGTGCTTCATTGCGCCGCGCCGCCCCGTTTTTTGTTGGACACGGGCCTGTCGCTCGATCGACGGCTGTCAATCGAGATTCGGGCGCAGCCAGCGGGTTGCCGTTTCCAGATCGACCGCGCGCCGGGCGGCATAATCCTCCAGCTGATCCTGCCCGATGCGGGCCACGCCAAAATACTGGCTGTCCGGATGGCCGAAATAAAAGCCGGAGACAGCTGCCGTCGGCCACATGGCAAAGCTTTCGGTCAGGGTCAGCCCGGCATTGGCGGGCGCATCCAGCAGATCGAACAGGATCGGCTTCAGGCTGTGATCCGGGCAGGCGGGATAGCCGGGGGCGGGCCGGATGCCGCGATATTCCTCCCTGATCAATGCCTCATTGGTCAGCTGCTCGCCCGGCGCATAGCCCCACAGGGTGGTGCGCACATGCTGATGCAGCCGTTCGGCAAAGGCTTCGGCAAAACGGTCGGCCAGCGCCTTCAGCAAGATGTCGTTATAATCGTCATGGCTGGCCTTGAAGCGGGCGACATGCGCGTCAATCCCGTGGATGCCCACCGCAAAGCCGCCGATCCAGTCACCATCGGCATCGATGAAATCGGCCAGACACATATTGGCGCGATCCCGCGATTTGCGGATCTGCTGGCGCAGGAACGGCAGGCGGACATGCCGCTCCTGTTCGGCCAGATGCACGGTCACATCATCGCCATCGCGCGCGCACGGCCACAGCCCGGCCACGCCCCTTGCGGTCAGCCATTGCTCGGCAATGATCTGATCGAGCATGCGATTGGCATCGGCAAACAGGGTCTGCGCGCTTTCGCCCACCACATCGTCATTGAGGATCGCGGGATAGGTGCCGTGCAGTTCCCAGGCGCGGAAAAACG
This sequence comes from uncultured Sphingomonadaceae bacterium, assembly GCA_964523215.1. Lineage (GTDB taxonomy): Bacteria > Pseudomonadota > Alphaproteobacteria > Sphingomonadales > Sphingomonadaceae > CAZFYJ01. The sequence continues at coordinate 15,823 of CAZFYJ010000007.1, forward strand.
GCGTCCAATCGATGCAATCGCGCAGATCGGCCAGATCCCAGCTGTCAAAGATGTGCAGGCCCGGCTGCAGCGGCGGCGGTGCCTTGTGATTCATTTCGGCGGCAAAGCCATTGGCACGGGCATCAGCCAGGCTCAGCAGCACCGATGCCTCCTTGCCCGAACGCACATCGCGCACATGGGCATAGTCAGCGGCAATCTGTTCCACATAGGCATCGCGCCCGGTATCGCTCACCAGCGTCGTCGCGACGCCAACAGCGCGGCTGGCGTCAAGCACATGGATCACCGGGCCGTCATAGGCAGGGTCGATGCGCAGCGCCGTATGCACCTTCGACGTCGTGGCGCCACCGATCAGGAGCGGCATGCGCATGCCGGCGCGCTGCATTTCCTCGGCCACCGTCACCATTTCATCGAGCGACGGCGTGATCAGCCCGGAAAGCCCGATCATGTCCGCATCATTTTCATTCGCGGCCTGCAGGATCTGCGGCCAGGGCACCATCACGCCCAGATCGATCACCTCATAGCCATTGCACTGGAGGACGACGCCAACGATATTCTTGCCGATATCGTGGACGTCGCCTTTCACCGTTGCCATGATGATGCGTCCCTTGGCACGGGCACCGGCCTCTTTTTCCGCCTCGATGAAGGGGATGAGATGGGCCACGGCCTTCTTCATGACGCGCGCGGATTTGACCACCTGGGGCAGGAACATCTTGCCGGAACCAAACAGATCGCCCACCACGTTCATGCCGTCCATCAGCGGGCCTTCGATCACCTCGATCGGGCGGGCAGCGGCCTGGCGCGCTTCTTCGGTATCGTCGACGATATAGGCATCGATGCCCTTCACCAGCGCATGCTCCAGCCGCTTCCTCACGTCCCAGCCGCGCCATTGCTCAGCCTGCTTTTCCGCCTCCGGCGAGGAACCCTTGAAGCGTTCGGCCGCCTCCACCAGCCGGTCGGTTGCATCGGGGCGGCGATTGAGCACAACATCCTCGCACAGATCGCGCAATTCGGGATCGATGGTGTCATACACGTCGAGCTGCCCGGCATTGACGATGCCCATATCCATCCCCGCCGGAATGGCGTGATAGAGGAACACGCTGTGCATCGCCCGGCGCACCGGCTCGTTGCCGCGAAAGGAGAATGAGAGGTTCGATAGCCCGCCCGAAATATGCACATGCGGGCAGCGCGCCTTGATCTCGCGGGCGGCCTCGATGAAATCGACGCCATAATTGTTGTGCTCTTCAATGCCTGTCGCCACCGCAAAGACATTGGGATCAAAGATGATGTCTTCGGGCGGAAAGCCGATGCCGGTCAGCAGCCGGTAGGCGCGTTCGCAAATCTCCACCTTGCGGTCCCTGCTGTCGGCCTGGCCCACCTCGTCAAAGGCCATCACCACCACGGCGGCACCATAATCCATGCAGGCGCGCGCCTGGGCAAGAAACGGCGCTTCGCCTTCCTTCATGCTGATCGAATTGACGATCGGCTTGCCGGAAACGCATTTGAGGCCCGCCTCGATCACCTCCCATTTGGAACTGTCGATCATCACGGGCACGCGCGCAATATCCGGCTCGGCCGCGATCAGCTTGAGAAAGGTGGTCATGGCATGGACCGCATCGAGCAGCCCTTCATCCATGTTCACATCGATGATCTGCGCGCCATTCTCCACCTGCTGGCGCGCCACCTCCACGGCGCTGGCATAATCGCCTGCCAGAATGAGCTTTTTGAAGGCGGCAGAGCCGGTAACGTTGGTGCGCTCGCCAATATTGACGAAGCTGGCGGTTGGCTGGGTCATGAAAATTGGTCTTTATGCTGCGATGGTCATCGGTTCGAGCCCGGCAAGGCGCGTGACAATGGGGGGAGATGGCAGCGCGCGCGGGGCGAGCCCGGCCACGGCACGCGCCATAGCGGCGATATGACCGGGCGTCGAACCGCAGCAGCCGCCCAATATGTTCACCTGGCCGGCGGCCGCCCATTCGCGCACCAGCGCCGCCGTTTGATCCGGGGTCTCGTCATATTGGCCCAGCTCGTTCGGCAGCCCGGCATTGGGATAGACCATCACGAGCGCATCGGCAATCTGCGCCAGCAGCTTCACATGCGGACGCAGCTGCTCTGCCCCGAACGAACAGTTGAGCCCGATCGTGACGGGCCGGGCATGGCGCACCGCATACCAGAAGGCCTCGACCGTGTGGCCAGAAAGATTGCGCCCGGACAGATCGGTGAGCGTCATCGAAATCATGATGGGCACGTCGGCCTCGCCATCCGGGCCAGCCCGCGCGGCCTCCGCCTCCTTCACGGCCATGATCGCGGCCTTGGCATTCAGCGTATCGAAAATCGTCTCGATCAGGATGAAATCGACCCCGCCCTCGATCAGCGCATCGATCTGCTCGCGATAGCAGGCCTTCACGCCATCGAAATCCACTTCGCGAAAGCCGGGATCATTCACATCCGGGCTGAGCGACAGCGTCTTGTTGGTGGGGCCGAGCGCCCCTGCGACAAAGCGGCGGCGGCCATCCTTTGCGGCGAACTCATCGGCCACCGCCCGGTTGATGCGGGCATTGGCAAGATTGATCTCGCGCACCAGATGTTCCGCCGCATAATCGGCCTGGCTGATCGTGGTGGAGCTGAACGTGTTGGTCGAAATAATGTCCGATCCGGCAGAAAAATAGGCGCGCGCAATGCTGTCCACCACATCCGGGCGCGTCAGCGCCAATATGTCGTTGTTGCCCTTCTGATCGCGCGCAAGGCCAAGCGTGCCCGCATAATCGGCCTCGGTCAGCCTGAAATTCTGAATCTGGGTGCCCCAGGCCCCGTCTGTCAGCAAAATCCTTTCGGCTGCTGCTGCCTGCAATGCTGCGCGCGCATTCATGCCGCCTTCTCCTTCATCATGGCCTCGCCCGTTGTCGCGCTTGGGCGCAGGCCCAGCAGATGGCAGATGGCATAGCTCAGCTCTGCCCGGTTCAACGTGTAGAAATGGAAATGGCGCACCCCGCCCGCATAGAGGCGACGGCACATTTCGGCAGCGACCGTGGCCGCCACCAGCTGGCGTGCCGCCGGATGATCGTCCAGCCCCTCGAACAGATGGCCGAGCCAGTCCGGCACGGCCGTTCCCGTCATTGCGGACATGCGCTGGATCGCAGCAAAATTGGTGACCGGCATGATGCCCGGCACGATTTCCGCCTCGATTCCGGCTGCTGCCACGGCATCGCGGAAGCGGAAAAACGTATCGGGCTGAAAGAAGAACTGGGTGATGCCGCGGCATGCGCCAGCTTCCAGCTTGTGGCGAAACACCTCGATATCGCTGGCGGGGCTCGCCGCTTGCGGGTGGGTTTCGGGATAGGCGCTCACCGAAATCTCGAACGGGTGCAGCGCCCGCAGCCCTGCCACCAGATCGGCGGCGCTGGCATAGCCCTCCGGGTGCGGCTGAAACGCCTTGCCCGCTTCCGGCGGATCGCCGCGCAGCGCCACAATGTGCCGCACCCCGGCATCCCAATAGGCATTGGCGATCTCGGCAATGTCATCCCGGCTGGCCTCGACACAGGTCAGATGGGCGGCCGCCGGAATGTTGGTTTCACGTGAAATGCGTGAAACCGTATTGTGCGTGCGTTCGCGGGTGGAGCCGCCCGCACCATAAGTGACCGAGACAAAGCGGGGGGAAAGGACGCCCAGCGTCTGGACTGCATCCCACAGCTGTTCTTCCATCTTTTCCGTCTTGGGCGGGAAAAATTCGAAGCTGACCACGGCATCGCCGGGCAGATCGGCAAAGAGCGGGGCAGAAAGCGCACGGCGCGCCTCTTCCATCTGCGCAAGCGAGAGTATCATGGCACGGTTCTTTCAGTTGTGGGTTCAGTGGGTCTGCCGGAGAGCGAACGGCGGCGGCCAAGCCAGATGCGCACGGTCAGCCGCTCGCCATCGGCATCACTGCCGCTCGCCGCAAGGCCATCGGCGGCTTCAAGCTGCAGCCGGTTGGACGCGAACCAGCCGCGCACCTGCGCATCCGAAAAGCCGAGCCTGGCATGGGCGGCGCGGGTGCGCAGCTCTTCGACGCTGTGGCTCGCAAAATCGGCAATCAGCAGATGGCCGCCCTCACCCAGCACGCGGGCTGCCTCGGCAATCACGCGTTCGGGCTGCTGGGCAAAATGCAGCACCTGATGCAGAATCACCGTATCGACGCTGCCATCCGCCTGCGGCAGATCATAGAAATCGGCCTGACGCAGATCGACCGGGCTCGCAAGCGCGGCCAGCTTTGCCCGGGCAATGCGCAGCATTTCGGGGGAGCGATCGATCGCGCTCAGCTGGCGTGCGGCGCTGCCGAAAATTTCGAGCATGCGGCCCGTGCCGGTGCCGACATCGAGCACATGGCCAAGGCGCCGGTTGTGCATCAGCCGCAGCATCGCGGCCTCCACCAGCTCATCGGCAACATGCAGGCTGCGAATGGCATCCCATTCCTCGGCATGATCCGCAAAATAGCGCGCTGCCGCGGCCGCCCGCTCTGCCTGGACCGCCTCCAGCCGGCTGCGATCATGCGCCATGGTGCGCAATTCGCCGGGCGTGCGCACGGTCGCATCTGCCGCGGCAATCAGCTTTTCGACCAGCGGCGAGCGCGCCAGCCGCAAAAACACCCAGCTGCCTTCCTTGCGCCGCTCCACCAGCCCGGCTTCGGCCAATATGCGGACATGGCGGGAAATGCGCGGCTGGCTCTGTTCGAGCACCTGCGCCAGCTCCCCCACCGCAAGCTCCAGATTGCGCAGCAGGGCGACGATTCGCAGGCGCGTGCGATCCGCCAGCGCCGCAAACAGCGTCGCCAGTTCGGGTGGCTCGCCAGGCGGCAAAGCCGGGGCACGGGCAGGCGACAAATCAACCATATGGGCAAGCATATAAAGATTTCTTTATATGCGGTCAACGTCCAGAATGACGGAAAAACGCCCCGCTCATCCCGTTATCGTCACAGAAGAGCAAAAAAAGGCGTTCATGCCACAGCAAGCCCATTGCGCAGCTTTGGCCAAGTCATTACTTAGGCCAACGCTGTTGCCCCCGGCCCACGCCCAGGCGCAGCGCGTGTTTCAATGCTAGAGGGGTGTACCCACATGAAGAAAATTGCTCTTTCGCTCGTTCTGGCCGCTTCCATGGGTCTTGCTGCGTGCTCGCAGAAGGCTGAGGAAACGGCTGCTGAAGGCGCCGAAGCCACCACGGAAGCCGTTGATACGGCTGCTGAAGGTGCCGTTGCTGGTGCCGAAAAGGCTGCTGACACCGTGACCGACGCCGCCAAGGCCGGCACCGACGCCGTGAAGGAAGGCGCTGAAAAGGCTGGCGAAGCTGTGAAGGCTGGCGCGGAAGCCGGTGCCGATGCTGCCATGAAGGGCGGCGACGCAGCCAAGGCTGGCATGGAAGCTGCCAAGGAAGAAATGAAGAAGTAAGCGTTTCGCTGCTTTTTCGATCTTCGAATGCGAGATTGAGGCCGGGCCAGCGATGGTCCGGCCTTTTTCTGTGGCGCAACCAGCCCGCTTTCGCCTATGAGCCGGGCATGCGTCGCGCCCCTTGCATCACCATCAGTCTGATGGCCTGCCTGCTGCTCGGCGGCTGCAACCGCAGCGGCAATGATCCGGGCGCAGGCGGCGTGACCGAGGCCGAGGCCGACGCACTGGACGCGGCTGCCGAAAAGCTGGAAGCGCGGCCCAAAACCCCCGAAATGATCGCAGCTGAAGACGCCGCCAACGCCGAACAGGCACAAGGGGACGGCGCATCGGCTGAAAAGGAGCGCGAATGACGAGCGGCTATGCCACTGATCTGAGCCTGTTCATCAATGGCGAGTGGCGCTCTGGCGGCGGCCGGGAGAGCATCGACGTGCGCAATCCCGCAACAGGCGAGGTGATGGCCGCGCTGCCCTGCGCCAGCGCAGACGATCTTGCCGAAGCGCTGGCCACCGCCGAGGTGGGCTTTGCCATCTGGCGGGCAACCGATGTCGACGCGCGTGCCGCCGCGCTGCACAAAGTGGCTGATCTGGTGCGCGCACGGGCCGAGAGCATCAGCCTGATGATGACGATGGAGCAGGGCAAACCGCGCCTTGAGGCCGAACGCGAGGTGGCGGGCACGGCCCAGATGTTCGATTATTATGCCGAGGAGGCAAAGCGCGCATATGGCCGGGTGCTCGTGCGCCCCACGGGTGAGCGCGCGATGGTGATCAAGCAGCCGGTCGGCCCGGTTGCGCTGTTCACGCCGTGGAATTTCCCCATCTATCTGATGGCCAAAAAGCTGGCGGCAGCGCTGGCCGCGGGTTGCTCCGCCATCTGCAAACCCGCCGAAGAGACACCGGGCAGCGCCAGCGCGCTGATGCGCTGCGTTGCCGATGCGGGCATTCCCCCGGCGGTTGCCCAGATGGTGTTCGGCCAGCCAGAGATGATCAGCCGCACGCTGATTGCCGCACCCGCAATCCGCAAGGTGAGCTTTACCGGATCAACCGCCGTCGGCCAGCAGCTGATGCGCCTCGCCGCTGATGGCGGGGCCAAGCGCATCACGATGGAGCTGGGCGGCCATGCCCCGGTGCTGATCTTTGCCGATTGCGATCTGGAAAAGACGCTGGATATGGTGGTGCCGCAGAAATTCCGCAACGCAGGGCAG
>CAZFYJ010000008.1:0-4051 GCA_964523215.1 uncultured Sphingomonadaceae bacterium
ATGTCGGCGCGCCTTCCCCCGCTCGCGCAGCGGGACTGGTGCCCGCCCGCGCAGCGGGACTGAGGTCGGCCCGCGCAGCAGCGCCTGCGCCCCCTGGCGTTCCGCGCCGGCGATGGGGCACGGGCGCATCCTCGATCACCTTGCCATCGCGAAAGAGGATGCGGCGCTTGGCATATTCGGCGACATCGGCTTCGTGCGTCACGAGGATGATCGTCTTGCCCGCATCGTTCAGCGCCTGGAAAATGCCCATGATTTCTTCAGACGTTGCGCTGTCGAGTGCGCCGGTCGGCTCGTCGGCCAGCACGATGCTCGGTTCGGTAACCAGCGCCCGGGCAATGGCGACCCGCTGCTGTTGCCCGCCCGAAAGCTTGGCCGGGCTGTGATCCATGCGCTCGGCAAGGCCCATTGCGGCAAGCGTTGCCTCGGCGCGGCGGCGGCGCTCCTCCACGCCGATCCCGGCATAGACCAGCGGCACCGCCACATTGTCGCGCGCGGTCGTGCGTGCCAGCAGATTGAACTGCTGGAACACAAAGCCGATGCGCTTGTTGCGCACCTCGGCCAGCGCGTCGCCATGCAGCTGGCTCACATCCTGCCCGTCGAGCAGCAGGCGGCCCGATGTCGGCGTATCAAGGCAGCCAATCAGGTTCATGAAGGTCGATTTGCCGGAGCCGCTGGCCCCCATGATGGCCACAAATTCGCCGGTATCGATCGAAAGCGACACCCCGTTGACCGCGTGCACCGCCTCCCCGCCCAGGATAAACGTCTTGGTGAGATCCTGCGTGATGACGAGTGGGCGGGATATGGGCGGGGTCGACATGATCGGCTCAGCCCCCGTCCGTGTCGCCGCTGTCGCCATCCGCTGCATCATCATCGCCACTGCCGGGTGATGCTGCCAGCGAACGGCGGCGCACCAGCACCTTGTCTCCCGCCTTCAGCCCGGCTGTGATCTGAACGAAATCCTCGCCCTCCAGCCCCAGCGATACGGTGCGGACCGCGGGCTTGTAGGGATCGGCCGTCGCGATATAGACCAGCGCCTTGCCCGCAGGCAGCGGCTTGGCCTTTGCCTCTGCATCGGCGCGCGCAGGGTCGTCATCGGGGCGGTCGCTCATCGCCGGGCGAAAGCGCGTGGCGGCCACGGGAATGCGCAAGCCCTTTGCCACCGCGCCGGTTTCGATCTCCACATTGGCGGTCATGCCGGGCAGCAGCTTGCCATCCCGGTTGTCCACATCGAGCACCACCAGATAGGTCACCACGTTGCCGGTTTCGACGGCGGCCTTGCGAATCTGGCGCACGCTGGCTTCGAAATTCTCGCCGGCATAGCTATCCACCGAAAAGCGCACGGGCTGCCCCTCGCGCACGCGCCCGATATCGGCCTCGTCCACTTGCGCTTCGATCTGCATGCGCGCCGTGTCTGCTGCGATTTCAAACAGATTGGGCGTCTGGAAGCCGGCGGTCACGGTCGCCCCCGGTTCCACCAGCTTGTTGATCACCGTGCCCGATGCGGGGGCCACGATCACAGTGCGGGACAGATCGAGCCGGGCGGACGACAGCTCTGCCGTGGCCTGCTGGATCTGCGCCCGCGCGCTGAGCACCTGGGCCTGCGCCACCCCCAGCCCGCCACGCGCTGCCGCCAGCCCGCTTTCGGCCTGATCGAGCCCGGCCTTGGACACAAAACCTTCGTCCTGGAGCGCCTTGCGCCGAGCGAATTCGCGATTCTGGACTTCGATATCGGTGCGAGCGCGGATCAGCCCGGCTTCGGCAGAGGCAAGGGCGGCGCGCGCAGCGGCGACCTGCGCCTCGGCCTGCTGCACGCGGGCACGCGGGCGCGTGGAATCGATTTCGGCCAGCACCTGGCCGCGTGTCACCTGCGCGTTGAAATCGACATAGACATTGGTGATCTGGCCAGTGACTTCTGCCCCCACCTTGATGGTGTTCAGCGCGCGCACCTTGCCGCTTGCGGAGACGACCTGGCGGATTTCGCCTTCGCTCGCGGCCTCTGTGACATAGGCATAGGTCGGCGGGCTGGGCACCGCCACGGCATAGATGATCGATGCAACCACCAGCGCGATGAGGACAGACCAGATGGGATGGCGCTTGACCCAGGCCCAGAAACGTCCCGCCAGCATCTTCATGCCCCTGCAACCGTCATATCTGCTGCCTTTTCGCGTCGATCATGGCCGCGCTATGACATAGCTGTATGATACAGGCAATACAGTAAATCAGCCCGGGGTCGTGGCGCAAGCTGGGCGGCGCAGCCCGCTCGGCTGCGCCGCCCATATCGTCTGCCAAATCCCGCGGCTGCGCGCGTGCTTACCAGAAGATGTTGTAAACCACGTCCACCACCCGGCCGTTCCGCACGTCGACCAGCAGGGCATCATCATAATAGCGCACCCAGCGATAGGGGCCCCAGACATCGGGCAGGCGATAGGCAAAGGGATCGTCGATCCAGTAATTCCGCCCGTAAAATCCGCTGGAAAGGCCAAAGCCGATGGTCAGACGGGTGTAGCGATGTCCGCGATAAGGCGAATAATAGCGCGGGAGGCGATAAATGTCGCGATAGCGATCACGATGCCATGCCCAGTTGTAGCGATAGTCGCTGCGCCAGTTGCGATCCCAGCTGCGGCCATAGCCGCGATCATAGCCGCGACCATAATCACGCCGGTCAATCCGCCCGTCGCGATTTCCGTCCCAGCGGCGGTCAAGCCGCCCGTCGCGGTTCCCATCCCAGCGGCGGTCAATCCGCCCGTCCCGGTTCCCATCCCAGCGGCGGTCCAGATCGCCATCGCGGTTGCGGTCCCAGCGGCGATCCAGATTGTCGTCGCGGTTCCTGTCCCAGCGGCGATCGAGCCGGTCATCGCGATTGCGGTCATAATATCCACCCCGCCGATCGGGATCGGCAACCGGGGGACGCCGATCGCGCTGCCAGTCACGGTCCTGCCGGTCGCGCTGTTGCCAGTCCTGGCGCGGCTGATCCTGGCGCTGATCGCGCGGCTGCCATTGCCCGCCACGTTCGCGCGGCCCATCGGCGCGGCCCTCACGGCCTTCGCTGGGGCGAGCCTCACCGCGACCCTTGCCGCGGCGGCCCTCGCCCCGGCCATTGCGCTCATACTGGCTGCTGTTGTCACTGCCGGATGCCGCCTGCGCTTCGCGCGCCACACGCTCGCCAAATTGCGCCAGCGCGGCGCCCGGCGTCAGCGCGAGCAGCGATACGCCCATGATCATGCCCAGATATGCCTTTGCCCGGTTGCGCATATGTCCCAACTCCTGTGCCCGACAGGGCAGCATGCCCCGTGCATGCCCCCGTGATGATGGCAGACTTAACGCCTGCCTGCTGGTGCGATGCTGAACCGCATCGTCAGCAAGCTGAAAGCTTTTGGCAAGCTCTGGCGGCATCGCGTCGGTCCGGGAGATCATGCAATCGTTTGTTGTGTTCGTGCACAAGCCGCACTATGACACGTCAATAGGCGGAAAAAACACGCTTGGGGGATGGGGATTGGCACAGTTGCCCGACATGGAATCGGATTTGCATGCGGCCGCCGTAGCGCACGGGGCAACGGCCTGGACGCCGGCGCATGTCAGCCTGCTGCACGCAGCGTCGCTGCCGCAAGCACCGGTGTTGCGCGCAGCGGATGTGGAACGGCTGCTGCCCGAGGTCGATCTGTGGGACATGTGGCCGCTTCAGCACCGCGATACCCGCACAGCGTCTGTCGCCGGCGGCACGCTGTGGATGGCGCTGTCCGCCCCTGCCTTTCCCGATCCTGGCGCGCGCCATGCTCATGCCCGCATCCGCCTGCTGCACCAAAGGGGCAGGGCCTGGCGCGATTGCGGCCTGCTGCTGCCCGAAAGCCAGAGCCCCGGCAGCCGCGAATGGTCCGGCTCGGCCATTCTCGATGATGCGGGCGAGCGGGTGACGCTGTTTTTCACCGCGACCGGTCGTGCCGGCGATGGCGGCACCAGCTATGAGCAGCGGCTGTATCAGGTGGAAGGGCGGCTCGACGCGGCGGGTGATGCGCCGCGCATCACCGATTGGCATGATCTGCGCGAAAGCGTG
>CAZFYJ010000008.1:4151-22304 GCA_964523215.1 uncultured Sphingomonadaceae bacterium
CGCGGCGGGTGATGCGCCGCGCATCACCGATTGGCATGATCTGCGCGAAAGCGTGATCAGCGATGGGGATCTTTATGTCAACGTGAACCAGCGCGATGGCGTTCCCGGCGAAATCAAGGCGTTTCGCGATCCCTACTGGTTTTGCGATCCGGCGGACGGTGCCTGCTATATCCTCTTCACCGGATCGCTCGGGCGCTCATCCTCCGCCTTTAATGGCGCAGTCGGGCTGGCGCGTGCGCAAAGCGCCTGCGGCATGGCCGATTTCCGGTTGCTGCCCCCCATCGTGCACGCCGATGGACTGAACAACGAGCTGGAGCGGCCTCACATGCTGGTGCGCGACGGGCTCTATTATCTTTTCTGGTCGACCCAGAGGCGCACCTTCAATCCGCAAGGGCCAACCGGGCCCAACGGGCTTTACGGGATGGTCGCGCCTGCCATCACGGGCCCCTATCGTCCGCTGAACGGCCATGGCCTGGTGCTTGCCAATCCGGCGGCAGAGCCCGGCCAATGCTATAGCTGGCAGGTGCTGGCCGATCTTTCGGTGATCAGCTTTGTTGATCACTGGGGGCTGGAGGGGCGCGATATCGCTGCCGATCCCGCGCTCAATCGCGCGCAATTCGGGGGAACGCCGGCACCGCTGCTGCACATCAGCCTTGATGGCGCACGGGCGATGCTGAAAAGCTGATCGGACCGCGCCATGCCCGCCACTGCCCTGGAGTGCAAGCCCGAACCCATGCCACCTGAAGACCGCTTTCGCCCGCGCTGGCACTTTGCCCCGCAGCGCAACTGGATCAACGATCCCAATGGCCTGATCTGGATCGATGGCCGCTGGCACATGTTCTATCAGTATAACCCCCATGGCAATATATGGGGGCATATGAGCTGGGGCCATGCCTCAAGCGTCGATCTGGTGCAGTGGGACGAACATGGCGTCGCCTTGCCGGAAGATGCGGCGCACTGGATTTTTTCCGGCTCGGCCATATTCGATGCGCACAATGTCTCGGGCCTCGGCACGCCGGAAAACCCGCCTTTTCTCGCTTTCTATACCGGTGCGGGCAAGGTGCCCGGCAGCCGCCAGGTGCAGTGCCTTGCCTATAGCCTCGATCGCGGCCGGAGCTGGCACAAATATGCCGGCAATCCGGTGCTGGATGAGGGCATGGAGGATTTTCGCGATCCCAAGCTTGTGTGGCACGCGCCCACCAGCAGCTGGATCATGGTGATTGCGCGGTCAAAGGAAGATCGCCTGTCTTTCTATCGCTCCGCCGATTTGCTCAGCTGGACGCATCTGTCTGATTTCGGGCCCGCAGGCGCCATTGGCCATTTGTGGGAATGCCCGGATCTGTTTGCGCTGCCCGTGGACGGAGGCGCAGGCGAAAGCCGCTGGGTGCTGAAGGTCGACTTTTGTCATGGCGATGACGGGCGTGGCTGTTCCGGTCAGGCCTTTTTCGGCCAGTTCGATGGCACCCGCTTTCATCCCGATTGCGATGCGGATGGGCTGCCAATCTGGCAGCGGCTGGATGAGGGGCCGGATTTCTATGCCGCGATGAGCTGGCATGGCGGCCCGCCGGGCGATGCGCGCCGCATCTGGACTGGCTGGATGAGCGATCATGCCTATTCGGGCCGCACCCCCACAGGCGCGTGGCGCGGGATGATGAGCGTGCCGCGCAGCGTCTCGCTCCGCCGGATGGGCGATCGCTTCGTCCTCGTCCAGCAGCCGGTGGCAGAGCTGGACGCCATTGTCCCGGCGCAGCGCTGGTCGGGCGCGCCGCAGAGAGTGGCAGGCGGGGCAGGGCGCTTTGCGATCACCCTGGCCGATGCGGACGGCGCGAACGGGCCGGATCGGGTGGTGAACCTGCGCTGGGGCGATGCGGCTGCGCTGTCCTTTGCCTGGCACCGTGCGGAAAATCGCCTTTCGCTTGATCGCGCAAACAGCGGCGCACTTTGCGATGATGCCGCTTTTCGCCGCGTGGCCGTGGCGGATCGGATCGGGTCCGGCCCGCTCGCGCTCGATCTCCTCGTCGATGGCTGCGCGCTGGAAATCTATGTCGATGGCGGTGTGCAGGTGTTTGCCGCGCAGATGTTTCCGCCGCCGGGCGATCCGCTGCTGACGCTGGACGTGCCAGGCTAGAGCCGTGCTCTAAAGCGGCGTGCGATCCTCAAATTGGAGCCGGGCCAGACGCGCATAAAGCCCGTTCTGCGCGACCAGGCTGTCATGCGTCCCTTCTTCGACGATGCGGCCTTCATCCATCACGATGATGCGGTCTGCTGCGCGCACCGTGGCCAGCCGGTGCGCAATCACGATGGTGGTGCGATCCTGCATCAGGCTTTCGAGCGCCTGCTGCACCAGCCGTTCCGATTCGGCGTCGAGCGCGCTTGTGGCCTCATCGAGCAGCAAGAGGCTGGCATTGCGCAGCACCGCACGGGCAATGGCGACGCGCTGCCGCTGGCCGCCCGAAAGACGGGCTCCGCCTTCGCCCAGATAGGTATCGAGTCCATCCGGCAGTGCCCGCAGGAAATTTTCCGCATTGGCGGTGCGCGCCGCTGCCCAGATCTCCGCGTCGCTCGCATCCCAGTTTCCATAGCGCAGATTATCGCGTGCGCTGGCGGCGAAGATCACCGTATCCTGCGGCACGATCGCCATGCGCCCGCGCAGATCGGCCAGATCGGCCGCATCGATGCGCACGCCATCAAGGCTGATATGCCCCTCAAGCGGATCGTAAAAACGCTGGGCAAGCGCAAACAGGGTCGATTTTCCCGCGCCTGATGGCCCGACGATGGCAACGGTCTCATTGGGCGCAACGTGGAGCGTGAAATCCTTGAGCGCGGCTGTATCGGGCCGGGTCGGATAGCGGAAGCTGACATTGTGAAAGGCCAAAGCCCCTTGCGCCGGCACAGGCAGCGCCACCGGCCGGGCCGGGCTGATGATCTGCGGCTCGGCCCGCATCAGCTCGGACAGGCGGGTCGCTGCTCCGGCACCGCGCAACAGATCGCCGATCACCTCGGTCAGCGCGCCGAACGCCCCGGCGACCAGCATTCCGGTGATGACGAACGAGGCCAGCGTGCCCCCGGTCAGCCCTTGCGCGCCATTGGTGGCATTATAGAGCTTCACCTGATTGGCCCCATACCAGAGCAGCATCACGATTGCCCCGAAAATGAGCGCAACCACGCTTGCTGTCATGATGGCGCGGATGAGGATGCGCGTCTTTGCGGTGGCAAAGCTGCGTTCGACTGCCGCGCCGAAGCGCTCTTCCTCACGGTGTTCCTGGCCAAATGCCTGCACGATCTTCATCGCGCCCAGCACTTCGGATGTGGTGACGCCAATGTCGGCAATCCGATCCTGGCTGACGCGGGCAATATTTTGCAACCGGCGGCCGAGAAAGACGATGGGCAAAATGATCACCGGAATGGCGATCAGCAACATCACGGTCAATTTCGGGGCCTGGCTCAACAGATAGATGATGCAGCCCACGCCCATCACCAGATTGCGCAGCGCAACCGATACGGTCGTGCCCACCACGGTTTCGATCAATGTGGTGTCGGATGTCATCCGGCTGGCAATTTCGGCGGGCCGGTTTTCCTCGAAATAGGCGGGTGGCTGACGCAGCAGATTGCGCTGCACGGCGCGGCGGATATCGCCCACCACGCGCTCTCCCAGCCAGCTGACGAAATAGAAGCGCATCGCCGTGGCGAACGCCAGCACCACCACGATCAGCAGCAGATATTCGAAAAACGGGGCGATATTGGCCGTGCCGCTGGCAAATCCCTGGTCGATGATCCGTTGCAGCCCGGCCGGAATAGCAACTGTCGCCCCGGCCGCGATCAGCAGCGCAAGGGCAGCTAGTGCGATCTTGCCGGGATATTGCCGAGTAAAATGCCACACCATGGCAAGGCTCGACAGCCGCTCGCGCAACGGGCGCGTGTCCTTGGCATCCCCCGCGGGGTCTGGCTTTGCCACGGTTGACGGGGCGGCCGCGCCGCCGGTCGCAGCTGACAAATCGTCAAGGGGGCGGGGGTTGCGCACAGGCGTACTCGTTTGATCCATCATGCGCGCCCATTAGTCCAAGGCGGGTCAAGAGGCCAGCGCCTTCACACCCCGTCAAAAAGACCGGCCAGCTGATCGATGATCGCGCCGCCCAGCTGCTCGGCATCCATGATGGTGACGGCGCGGGCATAATAGCGCGTCACATCATGGCCGATGCCGATGGCGCACAGTTCGACCGGGGATTTCCTCTGAATCCAGTCGATCACCTGGCGCAGATGCTGATCGAGATAGGCGCCATTGTTCACCGAAAGGGTCGAATCATCAACCGGCGCGCCATCCGAAATCACCATCAGGATGCGCCGTTCCTCCGGCCGGACGATCAGCCGGCTGTGCGCCCACAGCAGCGCCTCGCCATCGATATTCTCCTTCAGCAATCCCTCGCGCATCATCAGGCCGAGCGCCTTGCGCGCCCGGCGATAGGGCTCGTCTGCCGGCTTGTAGAGAATGTGGCGCAAATCGTTGAGGCGGCCGGGGTGCGGCGGGCGGCCTGCCGTCAGCCAGTCCTCGCGGCTCTGCCCTCCCTTCCACGTGCGGGTGGTAAAGCCCAGGATTTCGGTCTTCACGCCGCAACGTTCGAGCGTGCGGGCCAGGATATCGGCGCTGATCGCGGCAATGCTGATCGGGCGGCCGCGCATCGAACCCGAATTGTCGATCAGCAGCGTGACCACGGTATCGCGAAACTCGATATCGCGCTCCACCTTGTAGCTCAGCGCGTGACCAGGCTGCGTGACGACGCGCGCGAGCCGGGCGGCATCGAGCAAGCCTTCTTCCTGATCGAAATCCCAGCTGCGGTTCTGTTGCGCCATCAGCCGCCGCTGCAGCCGGTTGGCCAGCTTGGTGACGGCGCCCTGCAAATGGGTCAGCTGGCTGTCGAGATAGGCGCGCAGGCGCGTCAGTTCTTCCTCGTCGCACAGTTCGTCAGCGGCGATCACTTCGTCATGCGCGGTGGTCCATGCGCGATAGCTGAAATCGGGAATGTCATGCAGCGGCCGGTTGGGGCGCGTGGGCAGCATGCCATCCTGCTCGCCATCCTGGGCCTCGCCTTCCATGCCGTCATCCTGCGTCTCGGCAGACAGATCCTGCTCGCCATCATCGGCGGCGTCGCCCTGATCCTGGGATCGCGCCTCGGCCTGGCCCTGGGCTGCGGCGGCATCGCCATCGCCTTCGCTGTCGTCCGGCTGATCCTGATCGCTGTCATCCTCGGCATCGTCGTTGCTCTCATCCTGCTCGTCGGGCTCGATCATCCCTTCGGTCAGCTCCAGATCGCGCAACAGCTTGTGGGTCAGCTGGGCAAAGGCGGCCTGATCGTCCATCGCCAGCGCCAGCGCGTCAAGATCGGCTCCGCCCTTGTCCTCGATCCAGCTGCGTACCAGATCAAGCCCGGCATGCGCGGCAGCGGGCGGCGGCTCGCCGGTCAGCCGTTCGCGGGCCAGCAGCGCAATCGCCGTCGACAGCGGCACTTCGTCAGCAGCCTGGGCCCGGATGATCGGGTCGGTGCGCATCCGGCTGGCCAGCGCATGCGCCAGATTGCCGCGCACGCCCGCCATGCTGCGTGCGCCAAGCGCCTCCACACGCGTGGTTTCGATCGCATCAAACACTGCCCCTGCCATCACATCATCGGGACGGCCGCGGGCATGCAGCGCGGCATCATGATGGCGCAGCCTGAGGGCGAAACTGTCTGCAAAGCCGCGCGCCTCGGCCACCTGGTCGGGCGGCAGGCCGCGCCCCGGCATCGGCACGCGCATGTGGCGCCCTGCCTGCGACGGCGTATCGGCCGTGAAGGCCAGCTCCACCTCGGCATCGTGCGCCATGGCACGCGCCGTGCCGGTCAGCACATGCTTCAGGCCATCAAGGGGAGATTGCTCTGCCATGATCTGGCTGCATTCCATAGCTGCTGCTTGCTGCCATGCAAGCGCGGACCTATGACGGTGATCATGGACAAGATCCCATCATCCCGTGCCAAGCCTGGTGCCAGCGAGCCCGAAGCCCTGCTTTTTGTGTATAACGCCAAGGCCGGGCTGGTTGCGGGCATGATGGACAGCATCCACAAAACCGTCTCGCCCGATACCTATGAATGCGCGCTGTGCGCAGTGACGCACGGACTCTTCACCATGCAGCGCGGCTTTCGGGCGTGGCTGAAGGCGCTGCCGATGCCCGTGCATTTTTATCATCGGCTGGATTTTCGCGCCGCTTTTCCAGGGGCGCAGGATATCCCGCTGCCGGCTGTGCTGCGCCAGAAGGCCGATGGCAGCCTTGCCGTGCTGCTGGGCGCGGACCGGCTGAAGCAGCTGCGATCGACCGACGATCTGGTCGCAGCGCTGGATGCGGCGCTGGGCTGAGGCCCGCCTGATCACAGCCTGACCACATCGTCAGCGCACGTCGCGCATCGCTGGTATTAGAATGGTATTGTGCGCGATGGGCTGCGCTGATAGCGTTCCTGCACAACAACATATCAGGGAGAAGGACAATGCCACACATCACCAAGGCGGGCCTTTCCTCCACCAGCCTGATCACCATGCGGACATAGCCCGGCGTGGCCAGCGCCCCGGCGTTTACGGCATGGGATTGGGCTGTGCTGGCGCTCTATGTCGGCCTGCTGGCACTGGCCGGCTGGCTGGCGAGCCGGCGCACCCTGGCCAGCGCGGATGATTATTTTCTGGCCAGCCACCAGGCACCGACCTGGCTGGTCGCCGTCTCGGTGCTGTCCACGGTCCAGTCGGCGGCCACCTTTCTCGGCGTGCCGGATAACAGCTTTCGCGGCAATTACACCTATCTGGCGGGTGCGCTGGGCGCGCTGCTGGCGGCATTCATCGTGTCGCGGGTGCTGATCCCGCGCTTTTATGCGATCGGGGCGTCCACGGTCTACGAGCTGCTCGAAATCCGCTTCGATGTGGTGGCGCGCCGGGCGGCTGGGGCGATGTATCTGGTCGGCCGCGTGCTCGCCAGCGGGGCGCGGCTTTATCTCGCGGCGATTGCGGTCTCGATGGTCGTGTTTCTGCAAGTGACGCCGGGCACCCTTGTGCTCGCGGCGTTCATCCTGCTTGCCTTTGGCCTCGCCTTCACCTTCATGGGGGGGCTCAATGCCGTGATCTGGAGCGATCTGGTGCAAGTGGTGCTCTATGTGGGGGCCGCGCTGGTGGTGCTGGTCTTTCTTCTCGCCCGCATTCCCGCCCCCTTGCCGGATATCGTGGCGGCCCTCCAGGCTGCCCCGGATGGCAGCAACAAGCTGCAGATCATTGACACCAGCCTCGATTGGAGCGCGCCCTTCACCCTGGCGGCGGTGCTCACCGGATATATGCTGCTGAACATCGGCAACAGCGGGCTCGATCAGGATACGACGCAGCGACTGCTGGCATGCCCTGATGCGCGATCGGGCGCCCGGGCACTGATGGCTTCGGTATGGGCATCGATCCCCGTCATCCTCCTGTTTCTGATGATCGGATCGCTGCTGCACATATTCTATGAACGGCCCGATCTCATGGCGGCACCCGGCGGGCAGGGCGTGGCAGCCCAGTTCAGCGGGGAACGCATCACCATCTTCATGCATTTCATCCTCAGCGAAATTCCCCCCGGGCTGCGCGGGCTGGTGACGGTGGGGATCATCGCGGCGGCAGCCATTAATTCGGGGCTGATTTCGATGTCTGCTGTCTTGATCAACGATTTTTATCGTCCCTTCCGGGCGCGCCGGGCCGCGCCTGATGATGGGCCGCCCGAAGCACATTTCGTGAATGCCGGGCGCGTGGCGACGGTGCTGCTTGGCCTTGCGCTCTTTGCCATGTCGATCCTGTGCTATTATTGGCAGCGTTACAGCGATCTGCCGCTGCTCGATTTTGTGCTCGGCGTGATGAGCTTTGCCTATTCCGGGCTGCTTGGGGTCTATGCAACCGCGCTGTTCACGCGGCGTGGCAATGCGCGCTCGGTGATGGCGGCGCTGGCCGCCGGCTTCCTCGTGATCCTGGCCTTTCAGGGCTATGTGGTGGATCGCCTGGGCTTGCCGCCGGGCATGAAAGCCATCGCCTTTCCTTGGCAATTATGCATAGGTGCAGCCGTGGCAACCCTGGTGTGCATGGTGGGCAAGCCCGCCGCACGCCGGCACTGAGGCCTGGCGCATGGCGAATACGGAAGACCGGCTGGATGATGGCGTTGCGGTGGATGCGCTGCCGCTCGACGAGGCGGTGATGCTGATGCTGCGCGAACAGCAGGCAGCACTCGCCGCGATTGCGCCGGCGCTGCCCGCGCTGACGCTGGCGGCAGAGGCAGCAGCGGGGCGGCTGCGGCACGGGGCCGGGCGGCTCGTTTATGCAGGGTCGGGGACTTCAGGGCGGCTGGGCGCGCTCGATGGTGTCGAGCTTGGGCCGACCTATGGCTGGCCGCCCGATCGCCTGCTGCTCCTGATCGCGGGCGGCGCGCCTGCCATGCTGCGCAGTGCTGAAGGCGCCGAAGATGATGCCGCAGCGGCAGCCGCAGAGGTGGCGGCCGCGGCCCTTGGGCCGGATGATGTGCTGATCGGCATCGCCGCCAGCGGGCGCACGCCCTATACGCTTGCCGCTGTGCGCGCGGCGCGGGCGGCAGGCGCGCTTACCATCGCGATCACCAGCAATGCCGCAACGCCGCTTGCCGATGCGGCCGATCATGCGCTGGTTGCCGAAACCGGCAGCGAGGTGATTGCCGGATCGACCCGCATGAAGGCGGGCACTGCGCAAAAGGTGCTGCTCACCATGCTCTCCACCGCGATCATGCTGCAGCTGGGGCGCGTCTATCGCGGCATGATGGTCAACATGCAGATTTCCAATGCAAAGCTCCTGGCGCGCGGGCAGCGCGTGGTGGGCACGCTCGCCGGGTGCAGCGCCGATGCCGCGGCTGCGGCCCTAGCCCTGGCCAATCACGACATCCCGGCGGCCATCCTGATTGCGCGGGGCGACAGCCAT
The DNA here is from genome assembly GCA_964523215.1 of uncultured Sphingomonadaceae bacterium. Classification (GTDB taxonomy): domain Bacteria; phylum Pseudomonadota; class Alphaproteobacteria; order Sphingomonadales; family Sphingomonadaceae; genus CAZFYJ01. The sequence continues at coordinate 13,122 of CAZFYJ010000008.1, forward strand.
GATGCGGCGCTGGCGCGGCTGGGCCGCAATGGCGGCATGCTGGCGGCGGCGCTGGCAGAGCAGGAGCACGCCGGATGAACATGGCAACGGATGCAGCCGGCATGGTCGCCAGCCACTCCCCGCTCTACATCCAGCTGGCGCAGGCGCTGCGCAGGCAGATTGCGCAGGGGCGCTTTGCCGCGGGAGATGCGCTTCCATCCGAACGCGATCTGTGCACGCTGATGGGCGCATCGCGGGTCACCGTGCGCAAGGCAATCGCCCTGCTGATCGAGGAAGGCCTGCTAACGAGGCGACATGGCTCTGGCACATTCGTCACACCGCGCATCCAGGCGCCGGGATCCTTCCTGACCAGCTTCAGCGAAGATGCAGCCGCCCGCGGCGCCACGGCCGAGACGATCTGGGTTGAAAAGGCGCTGGATGTGGCGAGCGCGGACGAAGCCACCCTGCTGGAGCTTGCCCCCGGTGCCGCCGTGGTGCGGCTGGGCCGGGTGCGCATGGCCGATGGCGAGCCGCTGGCGATCGAGCATGCGGTTGTCCCGGCAGAGATGCTGCCCGCGCTCGATGCGATCGGCCCCTCGCTCTATCGCGCCCTGGCGGCGCAGGGGAACCGGCCGGTATCCGGCATCCAGAAAATCCGTGCAGCGCGCGCCGGCGCGGCGGAGCTTGCTTTGCTGGCGATTGCCGAAGGAGCAGAGATATTGCGGATCGAGCGGCTGACCCGGCGCGGCGACGGTCGCCCGGTCGAGTTGACCCGTTCCACATATCGCGGCGATCGCTACGAATTTGTGAGCGACATGCGCGGGCCGTTTGTCAGCTTATGACCGCAGGGCTGCGCCCGCGTGATGAGCCGCTGGACAGCCTGCGCGGGCTGGATGTGTTGCTGATGATCCTCGTCAATGTGCAGGGCAGCGCCGCTGTGGCCTATCCGTTCATCACACATGTCGCGTGGCACGGCGTCACGCTTGCCGATTTCGTGTTTCCCGTCTTCCTGCTGGTGGTCGGCCTGTCCGCGCCGCTGGCGCTGGAGCGCGGAGCAGCTCCTGTTCGCTGGGGCGGGATCGTGCGGCGCAGCCTGCTGCTCTTTGCCATTGGCGTCGCGCTTGGCATCGCCATCAAGGCCAGCCTCCAGCCCGACATGATCCGGTGGACCGGGGTGCTGCAGCGCATCGCCATTGTCTATCTCGCCTGTGCCGCGCTGATCGCATGGCGGCGCAGCGTGCGCGCCCCGGCGCTGCTCGCCGCCATTCTCCTGGCGCTGCACAGCTGGCTGATCCTGCATGTCGGCAGCCCGGCAGGGGGCGGGCCAAGCCTTGCGCCCGGCATGGGGCTGAGCGGCTGGCTCGATCAGCATTTCATTCCCGGACGGGTGCTGCGCACGACGTGGGAGCCGGAAGGCGTGCTCTCCACCATGCCCGCGATCGCCAACGGGCTGATTGGCGTGGCGGCGATGCGATGGGCGCTGGCGCGGCGGCCGGGCCCGCTGCTGATCGGTGCCGCGGCGGGGATGCTGGTGATCGCAGGGCTGGCGCTGACACCGCTGCTGCCGCTCAACAAGAATTTGTGGACGGCCAGCTTTGCCTTGCTCACGAGCGGAGCAGGGCTGGGCTGCTGGGCGCTGCTGCGCGGCCTGTGGCCCCTGTTGGGCAACAGCGCCATCGCGCAGTGGAGCGTCGGCCTCGGCCAGGCGGCGCTCACGCTTTATGTCGTCCACACGCTGCTGATCGCGATTCTGGTGCGCAAACTGCCCGATGGCACGCGCATCTGGGATGCAAGCTTTGCCTGGCTGGCGCACACGGGGCTTGCGCCAGGGCTGGCTTCGATGCTCTATGCGGTGATCGCGGCTGCGATCAGTTGCGCGGTGCTGGTGCCGTTGCAGCGGCGCGGCTGGCTGATCAAGGTCTGATCGATGGCGCATCTGCCCCTGCCTGATCCCGCCACAACGGCGATGTTTGCCGAGGCTGCCGAAACGCCGGCCGTGATCGCCCGGCAGGCCGCCGCCAATGCAGCAGCAATCGCCGCGCTCGCCCGAAAGCTGGGCAGCATGGCGCCGCACATCATGTTCACCTGTGCGCGGGGCAGCTCCGATCATGCCGCCAGCTTTGCCAAGACCCTGTTTGAAACCCGGCTGGGCATCCCGGTCGTGTCGCAGGCCCCTTCGATCAGCTCCATCTATGGCAAGCCGTTGCTGCACATGGCGGGCCAGCCTTATCTCCTGATTTCGCAATCAGGCCGCAGCCCGGATCTGCTGCTCTCGGCCGAGGCCGCGAAACGGGCGGGCGCGCTGGTCATCGCGCTGGTGAACGATACCGGATCGCCACTGGCGGCGATCGCCGATGTGGTGCTTCCGCTCCATGCCGGGCCGGAACAGAGCGTCGCCGCCACCAAAAGCTATGTCGCATCGCTGGCGGCCTGTGCGCAGCTGGCGGCTGCCTGGGCCGGGGATGATGCGCTCGCCGCCGCGCTTGCCCGGCTGCCGGATGATCTGATGGCGGCCTGGGATGCGGATTGGTCGGCCGCGCTCGGGCTGTTGCGCCCCGCAGCAAGCGCTTATGTGCTTGGGCGCGGGCTGACGCTGGGTGTCGCGCAGGAAGCTGCCCTCAAATGCAAGGAATGCTGTGGCCTGCACGGCGAGGCATTCAGCCTTGCCGAAGTGGCGCACGGCCCGATGGCGCTGGTCGGCCCGGATTTTCCCGTGCTTGTTCTTCCCCCGCTCGATCCCGCACGTGCCGGGCTGGACGCGCTGGTGGCGCGGCTGCGTGATCGCGGGGCACCGGTTGCCATTGCCGGCAGCGGTGGCGGCAACGCCGGAGCGGTGGCGCTCCCCTTTGATGCGACGCTGCACGCGGCAGCAGCACCCATGGCAATGGCGCTCAGCTTTTATCGGCTGGCCAATGCGCTGGCGCTGGCACGGGGGCACGATCCGGATCACCCGCCCGCGCTCGCAAAGGTGACGCAAACACGATGAGCATATCCCAGATATCCGGGGCGCCGATCCTCGCAGGCGGGCAGTGGCATGCCGCGCACGCTGTGCAGATCGATGCGCAGGGCATGGTTGCCGCGATCATCCCGGTGGAAGAGCTGCGGCCGGATGTGCCCCATCACCGGGTGGCAGGCGGCTATCTCGTCCCCGGCTTTGTCGATGTGCAGGTGAATGGCGGGGGTGGCGTGCTGCTGAATGATGCGCCGACGGTGGAGGGCGTGGCGGCGATCGCTGCGGCCCACCGCCGCTTTGGCACCACGGGCCTGCTGCCGACGCTGATCAGCGATGCACCCGATGTCATCGCACAGGCCATAGCCGCGGTGGATGGGGCCATTGCAGCCGGGGTGCCCGGCATAATCGGCATTCACATCGAAGGGCCGTTTCTCAATCCGGGCAAGCATGGAATCCATGATGCGCGCCGGCTCCGCACGCTTGACGCGGCAGCGATTGCGTTGCTCGGCAGCCTTAAACGCGGCAGGATGCTGGTCACGCTTGCGCCCGAATGCGCGCCCGCAGGGGCCATTGCCGCGCTGGCGGCGCAGGGGGTCATCGTCAGCGCGGGGCACAGCCTTGCTGCCTATGCCGATGTGGCGGCAGCGCATCAGGAAGGGCTGACCGGCGTCACCCACCTGTTCAACGCGATGACACAGATGGAGGGGCGGGCTCCCGGCCTTGTGGGCGCTGCGATCGATCTGCGGCTGATGGCCGGCCTGATCGTCGATGGGCACCATGTTCACCCCGCAAGCCTGCGCGCGGCCTTTCGCGCAAAAGGGCCGGACGAACTGATGCTGGTGACGGATGCGATGCCCTGCGTGGGCAGCGATGCGGGCGGGTTCATGCTCGATGGACAATGGATTGCTGATGATCATGGCGTGCTGCGGGGGAGCGATGGCACGCTGGCCGGATCGACGCTCGACATGGCGCGTGCCGTGCGCAACTGCTGTGCGATGATGGACGTCGATCTGGCCACTGCCAGCCGCATGGCAAGCGGCACGCCCGCGGCCTTCCTGGGGCTCGAGACCCGCATCGGCGATCTGCTGCCGGGCATGCAGGCCGATATTGTGCATCTCGATGCGGCGCTGATGCCGCAGGCGTGCTGGATCAGGGGTGTGATGCAGCCGGAATAGGCCGCCCGGCAAGCAGCATTGCGCCATCCAGCGCATCGCCCAGCGGCTCATCCAGCGTGGCCACGATGCGCGAGCGCAGCCATGGCTTCATCCGTTCTGCCAGGCCGCCCATCATCACGCAGCGGGGCGCGCCGCGCGCCATGATGGTCTCGATAAAGCGCTCCACATGCACCGCTGCATCGCGCACGATGGAAAGGGCAATCTCGTCACCATTGTCGGCATAGTCCATCACCAGCGGGGCAAGCTGGGCATAATCGCCGGGGGCGGCATCATCCATCCACGCGATCACCCGCGGGATGGCATGGTCAAACTGCCTGGTCACCGCCTGGCTGAGGGGGGAGGGCTTGGTCCGCCCGTCAAGCGCGCGCAAGGCATGGCGAATAGCGCTCAGCCCCAATGCCGCGCCGCTGCCCTCGTCCGAGATGGGAAAGCCATAGCCGCCGATGCTGAAACTGTCCTCGCCGCGCTTCACCAGCCCCACGCTGCCGGTGCCGATGATCAGGATCGCACCATCGCCGCCCATGTGCGCGCCCAGATTGGCGATCATCGCATCGCTGCTCAGCTGCACGCTGGCAAAGGGAAACTCCAGCGCCTGCAGCTGGCCTTTCATTCCCATGCGGTTGATGCCGGCAATGCCCATGCCACAGCGTATGCCGCCGATGGCGTCGTCCGCGACGCCTGCGGTTCGAATAGCCTCGCGGCTGACGCGCAACAGCTCTGCATGAAGCGCTGGGATGCCGATGCGGGTGTTGGCAGGGCCGCCCCGCGCCTCAGCCAGGATCGTGCCATTCTCATCGATCAGCCGGGCCTTGCTCGCCGTGCCGCCTGCATCGATCCCCAAATAGAGCGTCATTGCCCCCTTTCTGCGCCGCAATGGCGCAATGATCAAGCGCGGCCTGGTCCTTTTTTTCGCGCAAATGGGCTTTGCATCGCGGCGCAAGCGGCCTAAGGTGGCAATTGGAGGGGATTGGGCTTGAAACGGGCTTGCAAAGGCCGGGCTTGCCTTGACTGACTTATTGAGATAATACACCGCAGACTGCCGCTGTGGCAGTGCCGCTGGCACCGATGGTCTGGCAAGCGGATAAGGCCCGACAGATGAACTATGAATCCGGAAAAACTGCCTATCGCCCCGATGGCACCCCCATAAGCGTGGAAGCCCCGGTCGCCCCGCCACGGCGAAGGCTTGGTTTCATCATTGCCCTGGTCGTCGGCCTGCTGGTTGTCGGCTGGTTTGCGATGAAGGCATTGAACAGCGATGCAGGCACATCGGGTGCGGCGGCGCCCGCCGGTGCAAAGGCCAAAGGCGGGGCAGGCGCAGCCGGCGGCAATCTTCCCAATGTCACGGTCATCTATCCCGGCCAGACATCGGTGGTGCGCGAAATCACGGTCACGGGTGCGCTGGCGGCGCGGCGCGAAATGCCCGTTGGCGTCGCTGGCGAAGGCGGTCAGGTGGTGCGCGTGCTGGTGGAGCCTGGCCAGTGGGTGCGCGAGGGCCAGGTGCTGGCGGTCGTTGACCGGCAGGTGCAGGTGCAGCAGCTCAATTCGCTGGCCGCTTCGATCCGCGTGGCAGAGGCTGATGCGCGGCTCGCCGAAGCAGAGCTGGAGCGGGCGCGCAGCCTGATTGATCGCGGCTTTATTTCAAAGTCCGATCTTGATCGCCGGACGGCGACTCGTGATGTTGCCGCCGCGCGGGTGCGCGTTGCCCAGGCGCAGCTGGCAGAGGCACGTGCCCGCACCGGGCGGCTGGATGTCCGTGCGCCGGCCGCCGGGCTGGTGCTGACCCGCCAGGTTGAGGTTGGGCAGGTCATCGGTGCGGGTTCGGGCGTGCTGTTCCGCATGGCGCGGGGTGGCGAGCTTGAGCTGCTGGCACAGATGAGCGAGGCCGATCTGGCAACGGTTTCCCCGGGCATGGCCGCCGATGTGACGCCATCTGGCACGAGCAGCAGCTTTGCCGGGCGCATCTGGCAGGTGTCGCCGGTCATCGATCCGCAATCGCGCCAGGGCACGGCGCGGATCGCGCTTTCCTATAACGGCGCATTGCGCCCCGGCGGCTTTGCCAGCGCGCGCATCAGGGCCGGTGCCATGCAGGCCCCGCTGCTCCCCGAATCCGCCGTGCACAGCGATAGCCAGGGCAATTATGTGATGATTGTCACCGGCAATGGCGTGGTGCAGCGCGTGCCCGTGAAGCTGGGCGCGGTCAGCAATGAGGGCGTGCCTGTGCTCAGCGGGCTGACGGGCCAGGAAGCGGTGATCCTGTCTGCCGGGGCATTTTATGCCGGCGGCGAAAAGGTGCGCCCGGTGCGGCAGAAGCCGGCGGCATGAAGCAGCTGCGCCCATGAATTTCCGCAACATATCTGCCTGGTCGATCCGCAACCCGGTGCCGCCCATCGTGGTGTTTATCGCGCTGCTGCTGGCGGGCGTCGTCTCGTTCATGCAGATGGATGTGAATCAGAATCCGGATATCGACTTTCCGGGTGCCAGCATCAGCATCTCGCAGCCGGGCGCTGCCCCTTCGGAAATGGTCACGCAGGTCACCCAGCGGGTTGAGGCCGCGGTGCGCGGGATCAATGGCGTGGATGAAATCAACTCGTCCGTGCGCGAGGGCAACAGCAACACATTTGTGCAATTTGCGATTGGCACGCCGGTCGACCGCGCGGTCAACGATGTGCGCGATGCCATTTCCAACATCCGCAGCGATTTGCCCGATGGCATATTGGAGCCGCAGGTGACCCGCGTCGATATCGCTGGCGGGCCGATTGCCTATATGGCCGCTGAATCGGATGATATGAGCCTGGAAGAGCTGAGCTGGTATGTGGACAATACCGTGGCCAAGCGCCTGCTCGGCATATCGGGGATGGCCGCGGTCAATCGCAATGGCGGGGTGAACCGGGAAATCCGCGTCACGCTGGAGCCCGCCCGGCTTCAGGCTTATGGGATTACGGCGGCACAGCTCAATCAGCAGTTGCGCCAGGTCAATCTCAATGCGGCCGGGGGCCGTGCCGAAATTGCAGGTTCCGAACAATCGGTGCGGGTGCTGGGCAATGCGGCCAATGCCTTTGCCCTGGGCGAAACGCAGATCAGCCTGCCGGGCGGGCGTCTCGTCAAGCTCTCCGAGATTGCCGATGTGCGCGACAGCTATGCCGAGCAGCGCAATCTGGCCAAGATGAACGGTCGTCAGGTGCTCAGCTTCAGCATCGAGCGGGCCAAGGGCGCCTCCGATGTCACCGTTTATGATGCGGTGCAGGCCGAGCTGAAAAAGCTCGAAAAAGAGAACCCCAAGGTTCGCTATACGCAGCTGTTCACCAGTGTCGATTATACCAAGGGCCAATATAAATCAGCGATGATTGCGATGGTCGAAGGCGCCGTGCTGGCCGTGATCGTGGTCTTCATTTTTCTGCGTGATTGGCGCGCGACGTTGATTTCGGCCGTCGCGATCCCGCTTTCGGCAATCCCGGCCTTCTGGTTCATGTCGCTGCTCGGCTTTTCGCTCAATGAACTGAGCCTTCTTGCGCTCAGCCTTGTGGCCGGCGTGCTGGTTGACGATGCGATTGTGGAGATCGAAAATATCGTGCGCCATATGCGCATGGGCAAATCGGCCTATCAGGCGGCGATTGATGCGGCCGACGAGATTGGTCTGGCTGTGCTTGCGACGACGATGACGATTGTTGCCGTGTTCCTGCCTGTTGGCCTGATGCCGGGCATTTCGGGCCAGTTCTTCAAGAATTTCGGGCTGACCGTGGTGGTCGCGGTGCTGATGAGCCTTGCGGTGGCGCGCATGATCACGCCGATGATGGCCGCCTATCTCCTCAAGGCGCATGGTGCGCAAAGCCATGGCGAAGGCTGGCTGATGGACAAATATATGGCGGTGCTGCGCTGGAGCGTGGACCGCTCGAAAGCGCTCGCCGCCAAGCAGCGCGGCATGAACCGTTTCCTTGCCCGGATGTACGACAATCGCATTCGCGTGTTCGGCATTGGCGTGGCCGCCTTTGCGCTGACCTTTGTGGTCTTCCGCGCCATTCCCTTCACCTTCCAGCCGACGATCGATACCGATTATTCGCAGGTGCGCATCGAAATGCCCCCGGGTTCCACGCTGAAGCAGACCGAGGCCGTGACCGATCGGGTGCGCACCAGCTTTGATGGTGACCCCATGGTGCAGGCCGCATTTTCCGCGATCCGCGTCGGCAGCGCAAATATCTATATGACGCTGATCAAGGACCGGCCCATGACCAGCGTCGAATTTGAGCGCAGCTGGGCCGAACGGCTGGCCGCCATCCCCGATGCACGCGTCAGCTTCGTCTCCCAGTCGGGCGGGGGGCCCGGCGGCGGCGGGCGCGACATCACCATCTATCTGGGTGGCGACGATCCTGTGCTGCTCGAACAGACGGCGGTCAAGCTGGCCGAGCAGATGAAGGGGCTGAAGCAGCTGCGCGATCCGCGCGTTCAGGGCGATCTGCTGCGCCCGGAAATCATCATCAAGCCGCGGCGCGAACTGGTGGCCGATCTCGGCATCACCACGGCCGCCATTTCGCAGACGATCCGCATCGCAACCCTGGGCGATATCGATCAGAACAGCGCCAAATTCTCGCTGGCAGACCGGCAGATCCCGATCCGCGTCGCCCTGTCGGAAGAATCGCGACGCGACCTTGCCACCATTCGCAATCTGCCGGTGCCCACGGCCAGCGGCGGCACAGTCCCGCTCGGCAGTATTGCCGATATCAGCTTTGGTGCCGGGCCGACCACCATTCAGCGCACCAACCAGACGTTGCGCACCGCTGTGGGGGCCGATCTGGCGCCCGGGCTCGTCAGCGGCGATGTCAATCCGCTGATCGATGCGCTGCCGATCATGCAGAATCTGCCCGATGGCGTCACCCGGATGCAGCTGGGCGAACAGAAATGGATTGGCGAGCTGATTTTCTATTTCGCCATTGCCGTGGTGTCCGGCATTCTCATGGTGTTTGGCGTGCTGGTGCTGCTCTACAAGCGGATCATGCCGCCGCTGGTGAACATGGGGTCGCTGCTGCTGGCGCCGCTGGGTGGCGGGCTTGCGCTGCTGACCAGCGGCGATCCGGTGTCGAT
>CAZFYJ010000009.1:0-14836 GCA_964523215.1 uncultured Sphingomonadaceae bacterium
CGCGGGTCTGCCGGAATCGAAAGCACGGGGCTATGGGCCGGGCCGGTTCAGCTTCAACGTCAAGGGCGGCCGGTGCGAGGCCTGCCAGGGCGATGGCGTCATCAAGATCGAGATGCACTTTCTGCCCGATGTCTATGTCACCTGCGAAACCTGCAAGGGCGCACGCTATAACCGCGAGACGCTGGAGGTGAAATTCAAGGGCAAATCGATCGCCGATGTGCTCGACATGACGGTGGAAGATGCGGTTGAATTCTTCAAGGCCGTGCCGCCGATCCGCGACAAGATGGCGATGCTGGCCGAGGTCGGCCTCGGCTATATCAAGGTCGGCCAGCAGGCGACCACGCTGTCCGGCGGCGAGGCGCAGCGCGTGAAGCTGGCCAAGGAGCTGTCACGCCGCGCCACCGGCAACACGCTCTACATCCTCGACGAGCCGACCACGGGCCTCCATTTCGAGGATGTGCGAAAGCTGCTCGAGGTGCTGCACGCGCTGGTCGAACAGGGGAACAGCGTGGTCGTGATCGAACATAATCTCGATGTCATCAAGACGGCGGACTGGATCGTCGATCTCGGCCCCGAAGGCGGGGTGAAGGGCGGGCAGATCGTGGCCGAAGGCACGCCCGAAGATGTGGTGAACGTCCCCGCCAGCCATACGGGGCGCTATTTGCGGCCGATGCTGGCAAAGGGGGGTTGAAGGGGGATTGCCCCCCCTTCACCACTTCGTCGGTGCCGCGCTGATCACGGCAAAGCCGCCGGCGCGCACCTCGCTCACCTCCAGCGCGCGGATGGCGACGCCGCTGCGTTCGAAACGGAAAATGCCGTCTATCCCGCCAAAGCCATCGGGCGCGAGCAGCCGCGCCTGGGGAAAGGGCGTGCCCGGCCGCCATTCGCGCGCCACCCGCACCGTCAGCAGCACGGCATCATAGCCAAGGCTGGAGAGGCGATAGGGCGTGGTGCCATAACGGGTGCGATATTTGCTCGCCAGCTGGCCATAAAGCCCATCCGAAACGCTGGCAAACCAGGCCCCGCGCAGCGCCGCATTGCCGCTGATCGCGCTTTCCGTGTTCCACAATTCGGTGCCCAGAAGCTGGGCTGATCCGCCGCCATTGGCGCGCACCACGGGCGCCGCCTGCATGGCTGCGGCACCGCCATCAGCCAGCAGCAGCGCATCATAGCCGCCGGGCACCTGCCCCAGCTTGCGCGCCGCCACAGCAAGGCTGCTGGCCATCCGGTCATAGCTTTCGGCCGCGACCAGCGTGCCGCCCCTGCGCTCCACCGCCGCCTTGTAGCTGGCAAGCGCACGATCGCCATAGGTGGTGCGCGGCAAAAGCGCGGCAAAGCGGCTCTTGCCCTGCGCCCGCGCATAATCGACCACACGCTCCACCGATTGCTGCGGGCTGTATCCCAGCAGGAACACGCCATTGCCGGCGACGGTTGCATCGTTTGAAAAGCTGATCAGCGGGATATTGGCCTGGCGCGCAATCGGGGCGACAGCAATCACATCTTCGGACAGCAGCGGGCCGAGGATCAGGCGATTGCCCTCTGCCACCGCCTGGCGCGCCGCCGCAGCCGCCCCCTTGGCCGTATCATAAGTGGTGATGCGCAGCCGGTCCGTCTTCGTATCGAGCACGGCCATCTGCACCATGTTGGACAGCGATTCGCCGATCGCCGCATTGCTGCCGGACAGGGGCACGAGCAACGCCACCTGATGCCGCTCCAGATCGGTCGGGATGGCGGGCGCGGGATCGGGATCGGTCGGCGTGGCCGGGCCTGCGCCGCGCGGCACACAGGCGGTGACAAGGAGCGCGAGCAGCGCCACGAGCAGCATCGTGCCCAGCCGGCGGCTCCCGCGGCCGAGCTCGACCATGGGCCAGCCCATGGGCCGAACCGCTTGCCCTTGCGGGGCTTTCTCTGCCAAGACGCTCACCATCATGTCCGTGCTCCCTCCGGGTCTTTATCTTGTTGCCACCCCGATCGGCAATCTGGCCGACATCACGCAGCGGGCCGCCCGCATCCTTGCCCAGGTGGATCATATTGCCTGTGAAGACAGCAGGATAACCCGCCGCCTGCTGCAGGCCCTGGGAATCAGCAAGCCCCTGATCGCCTATCACGACCACAGCGATGATGAAACGCAGAATCGCATCCTGGCGCTGATGGCGGATGGCGCGGTCGCGCTGGTGAGCGATGCCGGCACGCCGCTGATCAGCGATCCCGGCTATCGGCTGGTGCGGGCGGCGCGCGCGGCGGGCCATGCGATCACCACGTTGCCCGGCCCCTGTGCTGCGATTGCCGCGATCACGCTGGCGGGCCTGCCCAGCGACCGTTTTCTGTTTGCCGGCTTCCTTCCCGCCAAGGCCAAGGCGCGCAGCGATGCCCTGGCAGAGCTGGCGGACATCCGGGCGACGCTGGTCTTTTACGAAAGCGGGCCGCGGCTGGCGGCGTCGCTTGCGGCGATGGCGGCTGTGCTCGGCCCCGCGCGCGAGGCCGCAGTGGCGCGTGAGCTGACCAAGATTTACGAGGAGTGCCGCACCGGAACGCTCGCCGCGCTCGCCGCGCAATATGCCGATGCGGGCGCGCCGAAGGGCGAAATCGTGGTGCTGGTCGGCCCGCCCGTCGCGGATGATGCGCCGGCCGATCCGGGCACGCTGGCCGCGCTGCTGGCGGACGCGCTGGAAACCATGCCGCCGGCGCGTGCGGCCAAGCATGTGGCACAGGCAACAGGGGCGGATCGTGCAGCGCTTTATGCCCAGGCGGTTGCCATGAAGCAGCAGGCATGAGCCGCCGCGCCGCCGAGGCTGCCGGGCGCCGGGGCGAGCGGATGGCCGCCTGGTGGCTTCGTCTGCAGGGCTGGCGCATCATCGCCGAGCGGGTGAAGCTACCGCAGGGCGAGGTCGATCTGGTGGCGCAGCGCGGGCGCACCACGGCCTTCATCGAAGTGAAGTGGCGGGCGCGCGCGGCCGATCTCGATCAGGCGATCGATGGCTGGCGGCTGCGGCGGGTGGCGGCCGCGGCAGAAATATTGCGCGCACGGCTCGCACCAGCAGGGCACGCCATCTCGATCGACGTAATCCTGCTTGCGCCAGGTCGTTTCCCGCGCCATGTGCGCAATGCATGGCAGCCCTGAGGCGCGCCGCCGGAACAAGGAACCGCTGAGCCCATGGCGCTGAACGTCGCATTCCAGATGGATCCGCTGGAAAGCCTGAACATTGCAGGCGATTCCAGCTTTGCGCTGATGCTGGCGGCGCAGGCGCGGGGGCACCGGCTCTATCATTATGATGTGCGCGATCTGACGCTGGATGGCGCGCGGCTCCTGGCCATGGCCCGGCCGGTCACGGTGCAGCGGGTGGAAGGCCGCCATTTCAGCGCAGAGCCGCCGCGCATCATCGATCTTGGCCGCGATGTGGATGTGCTGTGGATGCGGCAGGACCCGCCTTTTGACCTGTCCTACATCACCGCGACCCATCTGCTGGAGCGGATTGCCGGCGAAACGCTGGTGCTGAACGATCCGGCGAGCGTGCGCAACGCGCCCGAAAAGCTGTTCGTGCTCGATTTTGCGCATTTCATGCCGCCCACCATGATCACCCGATCGCTGGAGGCAGCGCGCGAATTTCTGGCGCGGCACGGCGATATCGTGATCAAGCCACTGCACGGCAATGGCGGCAAGGCGGTGTTTCGCGTGGGGGCGGACGCGGCCAATTTGTCGGCGCTGATGGAGGTGTTCAACGCCGCTTATGTCGAGCCGCACATGGTGCAGGCCTTTCTGCCCGCCGTGGCCCAGGGGGACAAGCGCATCGTGCTGGTGGACGGCGAGGTGGCGGGGGCGGTGAACCGCATTCCCGGCAAGGGCGAAATCCGGTCCAACCTTGCCGTTGGCGGCACCGCCGCCCAGACCAGCCTGACGGCGCGGGAGCAGGAAATCTGCGCCGCACTCGGCCCGGTGCTGCGCGCACGCGGGCTGCTGTTTGTCGGCATCGATGTGATCGGCGGCGAATGGCTCACCGAAATCAACGTCACCTCGCCCACGGGCCTGGTTGCGATCGACAATTTTGACGGGATCGACAGCGCCGGGCTGATCTGGGACGCGGTGGACCGGCGGCTGGCGGCGCGCGCGGCGGGCCAGCAGGCAGCATAGGGGCGGCACGGCGATGGAAGACTGGATCATCCGCCTGGTGAACGAGGGCGGCTATTGGGGCGTGGCGCTGCTGATGTTTCTCGAAACCGTGTTTCCGCCGGTGCCGTCCGAGGTGATCATGCCGATTGCGGGCGTGGCAGCCGCACGCGGGACCATGCGGATCGAAGGCGTGATCTTTGCCGGCACGTGCGGCGCGATGCTGGGCAATTATCTGTGGTATGCGCTGGCGTGGAAGCTGGGGCAGGCGCGGCTCAAGCCCTTTATCGACCGGCACAGCCGCTGGCTGACGCTGGACTGGGCCGAAGTGGAGCGGGGCGAGCGCCTGTTTGCCCGCCACGGCGCGATCATCGTGCTGCTGGCGCGGCTGCTGCCCACCTTGCGCTCGCTGATTTCGGTGCCGGCCGGCCTGTTCAAGCTGCGCCTCGGCCGCTTTCTGATCTTTTCGACGATCGGGACTGCGGGCTGGACCGCGGCACTGGCGGGCGCGGGCTATCTGCTCGGCCGTCAGTTCCGCGAGATCGAGACGGTGCTCGGCCCGCTTTCGAGCGCGATCATCGCGATCATCCTGCTCACCTATGTGTGGCGGCTGCTGTTCTGGCGGCCCACATCACCAGAGGCACAAGATTAGAGCGATGCCTTGACCATCAGGTGATTCCACCTGATTGGTCATCGCTCTATTCTTCCTGATCCGCGATGCCTTGACCATCAGGTGACTCCACCTGATTGGTCATCGCTCTATTCTTCCTGAGCCGCGATGCCTTGACCATCAGGTGATTCCACCTGATTGGTCATCGCTCTATGGCACCACGCCTTCGAACGAGACCGAAAAGCTGGGCTGACTGGTGGCGCTGGTGGCCGCGGCCATGGTGCCCGCCGGGGTGATGCGCACGCCGCGAACGGCCGGATCGATCCCGCCATTGGGCACATAGCCAAAGGGCGTGCCGCCGCCCGGCTGGCTGGAAAAGGCCACCATCGTCGCCGGATTGAAGGGATTGAGACCGCTGGGCACGCTGCCATTGGCAAAGCTGACCGGCACCGCGCTGTTATAGCTGAAATCGGCGGGCAGCGGATCGAGCAGCACGATGCTGCCGGGATCGACAGGCAGATTGCCGATATTGGTGACCGTCAGCGTATAGCGCACCACCGCCCCCGGGATCATCTTCGGGTTGATCGTGCCATTGACCGGATCGGAGACCACCGTGGAGCTCTTCACGATCTGGAGCGTGGCATTGCCCGCGCGCCGCGTGTTGGTGATGGTGCAGGTGATGACATCGCCCAGCTGCGGGGTGATGGTGCCGGGCATGACGTTGGCAAGCGGCGTGGTGGAGCCGGCATTGGCATTGGTGCACGCCATGGCCGTGTTGTAGAGCGCCAGATTGGCCCCGCTGCTGCCAATTTCATCGAGCGTATAGGCAGTGCCCGCCACGAGCTGCACCATGGCGGTATCCCCGCCGGTGACGGTCGCGCCGGTGCCGCTGGTGGTGGACGAGGCGATCAGCGTGGCCCCCTGGCGCGTGCGCACGGTGAACTGATCGCCCGGCCAGAAGCGCCCGCCCGCGCCCAGCGCCTTGCGCAGGCGGATATGCGGCAGCGGCGTGTTGGTGAACAGGCATGTCACGGCATCGCCAAATTGCAGCGATCCGAAATTGTAGGACGTGGTCGCCAGATTGACGGGCAGCGGCGTGGTGGAGCTCGCGGTGCTGTTGGTGCAGGTGAGGCGGCTCTGATAGCGGGCAAGCGTGCTGGCGCTGCCCGTGGCCATGGTTTCGCTCAGCGTCAGCGGAATGCCCGAGGCGAGCGAGAGCGGCGTGGAATTGAACGGGCCGAGCCCGGTGCCGCTGGTTGTCCCGCTCGCCAATGTGGCGCCGGATCCGGTGGCGCTGATGCGAAAGCTGAACTGATCGCTCGGATCAACGCGCGCGCCCGCGATCTGCTTGCGCAGGCGGATGGAGGCAAAGCGCACCGCAAACATTGCGCCCTGCAGGCCCCCCGCGGTCATGTTTGCGGTCACGCCGGTGGGATTGGTGGAGCCGACGATATAGCCGCCCACGGTGCCGGATACCCCGGTCTGGGTGAACGTCGTCGTGCCCACCCCGCTGATCGTGGGATAGAGCGTGCCGCTGATCGGGTTGACCTGATCGAGGATTGTCCACGGCGCGCCATTGGTGATGAACTGCAGATTTTCGCCGTTATTGGTGGATTCGGCATCGGCGGCGACAAAGCTGTAGGTGGTGACGAGCGGCACGCCCGGCGGCGGCGTGATCGTGATGTTTGAAAAGATGATCGATTTCGCGCCCGGAGCCGTGGTGTAGAGTATGGGGCGGCCGGGAATGCCGAGAAAGGCCGTGTTGCCCACCGCAGCGCCGCTCCAGCTGGGCGCGGCGACGCTGGCAAAGGCCGTCGGGGTCGTCGTCGTCACCCGCAGGTTGAAATTGAGGATCGCCCCATCGGAGAGCGTGACCGAGAAATTCTGACCCGCAGCCGAGCGCGCAGTCGTATCATTATAGCTGGTGAAATCGAGCCAGCAATAATTCTCCCAGCCGGGCGGCGCAGTTCCTTGCGTGGTCGCGGGCGCACAGCCCTGGGCCAGGGCAGGGGCCGCCCACAGCGCCATTGCGAGCGCGAAAAGACGGACCAGCTGGCGGATCAGCCGGGCGCCCATCGGTTATTTGACTGCCGTCCGGAAGCTGATGGTAAAGCTGCTGTTGGCGGCCATCGTGCCCTGCGGATTGATGCGCAGCGCCGTGACCGCCGGATCATAGCCCGCAGCCGGCGCATAGCCATAGCTCAGCCCGCCATTGTTCGAATAGGCCAGATTGGCAGGTGCCATCGTCAGCCCGCTGGTGCCGGCGTTGAAGATGAAATTCTGCGTGCCGGGTGTCGCGGGGTCGATATCGCCATTGAAAAAGGTCATCTGCGCGGGGAGGATATCGGTCAGCAACGTGCTGTTCAGATCAATCGGGCTGCCGCCGCTGTTGGTCACCGTCAGCGTATAATCCACATCCGCGCCGGGGATGTTGAAGCGGTTGGGATCGGTGAGCACGGTGGTGGCGGGAACCGAGCTTTTGGCAATGCTGATGACGGGCATGGGGCACCAGGAGACGCGCTGGATGCCATAGGCCTGCTGCGTGGTCGAGGCGCCGCCGGTCGCAGTGGGATTATTGCCATAGCGGATGTCCACTTGCGTCACCGGCTGGGCAAAGGTCGCCGTCAGCGTGCCGGTGTCATCCTGATTGGGGGCGTTGGCCGTGCCGATCGCCTCGCGGTCGGTCTGCACAAAGGGCGTCGTCGCCGGGCCGAGCGCAATGGTGGAGCCAGTGGCCGTGCGCGGGCCAGTGCTGCCATTGTTGTTGCCGACCGGGGTGGTGATGGATGGCGTGAAGACGCTCGCGCCATTGCTGCCGGAAATGTGAATCCAGTCGCGAAACTGGTTGGAGTTGAAATCCACATCGTTCAGCTGGACGGAAAAGGTGCGGATCGGCGTCGGGAAGGTGAAGCGCGTCACCACCACCCGGGTGCCGCCGGTGATATCTGGCGTGCGCCCGGAAAGCACCATGCCGACAATCAGATTGTTGGCCGTTGTGGGCGCGCCATCGTTCACGATCGCGTCGATCCGGGGCATTTGCAGGCCGGCCACGATCGTGCTGCTGGTGCCGTTCACCACGGGCCAGCTGACCGTGAAATTCTGGCTACCAAGCGATGTGCTGGTGGCGCTGTAGGTATAGCTGCTGGCATAGCTGAGCGTGCCTGCCGTGGCAGTGCCGAATTCAAAGGCATAGCGGTTGTTGGCCGGGCAGGTGGCGTGCGCCGCCCCGGCCCCGAATGCGGCCCAGCCGAGCGCGATCAGCGCCTGGGCACAGCGCCGCGCCCGGCCGCTGCGCCTGGCTGCATCATCATGTGCGTGCCGGGCCTCAGCGCCCGTGCGAAAAAGCTGCATTTGCATCACCCACCAGCGGCACATCCCGATGCACCCGCCATCGCCAGCCGCCATATAGGCGCGCAGCATTAGCCCCAATTTGGTTAATTTCCGGTAAGATCACACGTAAAATCTTGTGATGGACGGCCGTTATCGCGCCCGCGATCGCCTTTTCGCATTCCCACCATTTCGGAGCGATTGGTGAGTCAAAATTAGCCCTGTTTTTTTACGCAACGGGCAGTGCGGCGCTGGCGTGCGCACAGATGATGGCAAGAGGCAAGAGGCAAGAGGCAGGGGGCGCGGACATATGCCGCAACATCATGGCAGATCGGGCAATGTGCCGGGCCGCAACGCACGCGGCATCAGCGCTCGCGGCGCGGCGCGGCGCACGCTGCTTGCAGGCGCGCTGTGGCTGGTGGCCAGCCTCCTCGCGGCCCCCTTTGCCCCGCTCGCTGCGCAGACCACCAATCAGTATAGCAACACCAGCAGCGGCACGATCAGCAATGCCGCCACCCCGTGCGGCGCGCCGCTCACCCGCAGCTTCACCGTGGGCACGCAATTCACCGTGCAGGATGTCAATATCGGCGTCGTCGCATCGCATGCCTATCGCGGCGATATGGTGATGACGCTCGTCTCGCCCCAGGGCACCCAGGTGACATTCAACAACGCAACCGGAGGCGCTGCCCTGAACTATAATGTGCTGGCCGATGACGAGGCAGCAGCGACACTCGCCAGCCACACCGCCAACGACACTGCAACCAGCAGCGCCAGCGCCCCGCCCTATCAGCGCACCCTGCGCCCTTCGGCCAGCCTGACGGTGTTTGACGGGCAGAATGCGCAGGGCACATGGACCCTTTCGATCTGCGACACATTTTCCGCAGACGATGGCACGTTTTTCCGCGCCGATCTCTATCTCGGCCAGGCCAACCGGCCGGTGGGCACCCCGCCGGTGCTCAGCTGCCCGGCCGGCATCACCAGCCTCGATTGGGATGCCATCAGCTGGACCGCGGGCAGCACCAGCAATGCCTATGCCGTCACCAATATCGGCACCGTCGGCATCGCCATCACCAATCCCGGCAACTGGCTGAACAACACAACCTATGGCGGGCAGAGCCCGGCGCGGCAGAATGTGGTGAGCGGCGGACAGCCTGGCCCGCCCTTCAGCCTGTTTCAGCTCGTCGATCTGGCGAGCCAGGCCCAGACCGTGACCACCACGATCAGCCTGCAGACCGCCGTGCCCGGCCTGCAATTCCGCATTTTCGATGTGGATTTCTTTGCCGGGCAATTTGCCGACCGCGTGACCATCACCGGCAGTTACAATGGCAGCCCGGTCACCCCCGTGCTCACGGGCAGCGCGGCCAATGTGATCAGCGGCAACAGCGCAACCGGCGAATTCGTATCGAGCGATATCAGCGCCGAAGGCAATGTCACCGTCACCTTTGCCGCGCCGGTGGACAGCATCAGCATCAGCTATGGCAATCACACGACCGCGCCTGCCGATCCCGGCCAGCAGGCGATTGCGCTGCACGATCTGAATTTCTGCAACCCGCAGGCGCTGGTGAGCCTTGCCAAGACATCGAGCGTGATCAGCGATCCGGTGAACGGCGCGACCGACCCCAAGGCGATTCCGGGCGCGGTGATCCGCTATTGCCTGCTCGTCAGCAATGCCGGCAGCGCCACCGCCACCGCCACCACCATCGCGGATGGCATCCCGGCGCTGCTCAGCTATGTGCCGGGCAGCCTGCGCAGCGGCAACAGCTGCGCCGGGGCGACGACCGTGGAGGATGATGATGCAGCGGGCGCGGATGAGAGCGACCCCGCCGGGGCGGCGATCAGCGGCACCACCATTTCCGCCAGCATCGCCAGCCTGCCGCCAGCCGGCGCCCTGGCCATCGCCTTCGATGTGCTGGTGCCATGAAGGGGCGTGTGCGGACGGCGTGAAGCGGCGTGAGGCGTGATGGCGGCGTGAGGCGGCGCAAGGGCGGGGAAGCGCGTGCTGGCTGGAGCCTGTTCGCTTTTGATGGGACCAAAAGGAACGACGATCCAGAACAGGCTTCTCGATTTCAGACATGGCTCAAAAGCCCAGGGCACATTTCATTTTGGACGCCCAATGACGGCGCGCGGCCGCGGCGGTCCAGATCAAGGCCGCGACTGCCCGGATGCCCAGCAACGCCGGACGGCATCAACCTGCGCCAGCGTTTCGGGCTGATGCCCCATGCCGGGGACAAGGCAGATGCGATCACGCAAGGCCTCGAAATTGGGCAGATTGGCCTTTGATATGGTGTAGGCAAAATCCCGGTCCCCATAAATGAGCCTGATATCAGGATCGGCCAGCACGTCATCGATCAAATCTTGCGAATAAAAACGTCCGAAATATTTCGGAAGAAATTTCTCTAATGAAATTTCTTCATAAGGCTTATCACCCCTAATATATTCGCCTTTGAGATTTGTTCTACCGAATATGATATTTTCCCGATCATCTAATTTTCTTATTTTATATGTTGAATTCATTTTCAGCAGCGACGTCGCAAAGATTGTGGTCGGCAGCCCGGTTTGTTTTTGAACCAGCGCCGCGACATAGCCGCCTGCACTATGGCCGACTATTGACACATTCTTCATTTTTTGACGCTTTATGTATTGCGTCACCTGCTGTGCAGCAAATTCGATATCGCTATTGGGATACACGCTATCCCCTTGGGTTCCAGTATATTGAGGAACGAAAACCGCTGTATTTTCGTCAAAAAAGCTGCGGTGGATGGATGTTTCATTGATATCGATCGTTCCCTGAACATTTATCAACGGGCCGCCGGGAAGGAGAAAGACAACACGCGTGAATTTCTTTTTCGGGATATCGGCGACAATAGAGCTGTTTTGAAAATTTGGATCGAACGGAAATGCAACAAGCAGCCTGTCTTCAATCTGTGTAAATTGGCAATTAAAGCCATTTTTTGAGAAATTTTCTTTTGTTATGCTTTGTGATTTTTTGCATCCCGTGATTGAGTTAACAAATGACTGATATTTGTCTCCGCTCGGATCGGGAGCAATTTTTAATTCCTCTGAAAAAACTTGCATCCGATTTTTTGGAGACATATATTTTCTATAGTCCAAGTACAAGATAGTGCCGGCAGCGGTTGCTACCAGCACTATAAAGGCTCCGATCACATATCGTTTTTTCATTTGGCTGGTGCCAGATAAACCGTCATTGACGTTGAACTGCCCCCGACGCTGGCACCCTGGCCAACAATCGTCAGGCTCTTACTCCCGTCTGACCCCGTTGTAATGCTCCGCGTATGCTCGCCTTCTTTCACTTCCTTGAATTTCCCAACAAAATCGCCCTTTTTGTCAAAGAGAAAATAGAAGCCGTTTTTCTGAACATAAGCGCCACCATCGCCCAGACTCGTGCGTCCATACCACCAATTTTCGAGGCTGTCAGGAATCAAGGGGTTGATGCCAAGCAGCGGGCTCCCGGGTGGCGAGTAGATGCTGGTGTTGAAGTCCGCCCCTTCGAACGTAAAGCTGGGCTGTGCCAGCAGGGCGTCGAGGCCCGATGGCTGGGCAAGTAGATTGTCCGACTGGGGCACATTCAGCACGGCCGTGCCAGATGCCGGATTGAGGTTAACGCCACTCATGTCCAGTTCCTTTCTGTCATCGCAACAGTCCCGAACTAATCAACAGTCCCGAACTGACGAAAGGTTATCGCTGAACCACGGCGATACAATAAGCAAATCGTTTAGAAAGACTAGACGAATCGTTTACTTGTAACATTATTCAATATGGACCATATGGTCCATGGCGCATCTTTGGCTGGCCCCCACCCCGCCCCACCCCCGCCCCCCTCTTCCGGCCTTCCCAAAATCCGTTTCCCTTCAAAACCCTTTGGCGATAAAGCGCTGGCCGATGAGCACGCGCACCGAATCCGCGCCCGGCGAGGGCAAGCCCGATCCGCTGATCGAAGGCCGGGACGATCTGCTGGCTGTCTTTGCCAAAGGCGAAAAGCCCAAGGCGCAGTGGCGCATCGGCACCGAGCACGAAAAATTCGTCTATCGCACGCGCGATCACGCCGCCCCATCCTATGACGAGCCGGGCGGCATCCGCGATCTGCTGATGGCGCTCACCCGCTATGGCTGGACCCCGGTTTATGAAACCGGGCCCGATGGCAAGGGCGGCGAAACCCGCAATGTGATCGCGCTTTCCGGCAGCGACGGCACGGTCAGCCTGGAGCCGGCGGGCCAGCTGGAGCTTTCCGGCGCGCCGCTGGTCAATCTGCACCAGACCTGCGCGGAAACCGGCCGCCATCTGAAGCAGGTGAAGGAAGTGGGGGCCGAGCTGGGCCTCGGCTTTCTGGGCCTTGGCATGTGGCCGGACAAGCGCCGCGAAGACCTGCCCATCATGCCCAAGGGCCGCTATGCCATCATGCTGCGCCACATGCCGCGCGTCGGCAGCATGGGGCTGGACATGATGCTGCGCACCTGCACGATCCAGACCAATCTCGATTATCAATCCGAGGCGGACATGGTGAAGAAATTCCGTGTCAGCCTCGCGCTGCAGCCGCTGGGCACGGCGCTGTTTGCCAATTCGCCCTTCACCGAAGGCCGGCCCAATGGCTTTCTTTCCTATCGCAGCCACATCTGGACCGATACCGATCCCGCGCGCACCGGGATGCTGCCCTTCGTGTTCGAAGATGGCTTTGGCTATGATCGATACTGCGACTATGCGCTCGATGTGCCGATGTATTTCGTCTATCGCGACGGGCGCTATATCGATGCGGCGGGGCAGAGCTTTCGCGATTTTCTGGATGGGCGGCTGCCCGCGCTGCCCGGCGAGAGGCCCCGCCTTTCGGACTGGACGGATCATCTCTCCACGGCCTTTCCAGAGGTGCGGCTGAAAAGCTTTCTCGAAATGCGCGGCAGCGATGGCGGCCGGTGGAACCGCATCTGCGCGCTGCCCGCCTTGTGGGTCGGCCTGCTGTATGACAGCCAGGCGCTGGATGCCGCGTGGGATCTGGTGAAGCACTGGCGCGTGGAGGATCACCAGCGCATCCGCGACGCCATCCCGCGTGAGGGGCTGTGCACGGCAACCCCCGATGGCCGCAGCTTTGCAGAGCTGGGCCGCGAGGTGCTGGAGATTGCGCATGCCGGGCTTTCGGCGCGCGATGAGACCAATTCGATGGGCGACAATGAAACAGCCTTCCTCAATCCGCTGCGCGAATTTGTGGAAAGCGGCATTTCGCCCGCGCATGCGCTGCTCAAACAATATGAGACGCCCGTGGCAGAAGGCGGCTGGGGCGGCGATCTGACTCGCGTCTATGACGAGCTAAGCTTCTGATCGACGGGGCTTTTGCCGGTGACTTTGTGCTGGCGTCCGCGCCTTCATTTGGTAGCCTGCGCCATGCGGGCCGATTCGCACCGCGCCACAAAGGAGGTGGGACGCATGGCACATCATTTCGAAATCTATAAGGACAATTCTGGCGAGTTTCGGGCGCGCTTCAAATATCGCGACGAAATCATGTTTTCGACGCAGGGCTATGCCACCAAGGCCTCGGCCCAGAATGCGATCGATTCGATCAAGAAAAACGGCCCCGACGCACCCGTCGAAGACAATAGCTGAGCGGCTGCGCGGTACGCCCGCGCCCGCGCCAGACCGCTGATCTGCGCGGCTGAACGCGCGACCCGCGCCAAAGGACCGTTCTGAACGGCTGACTATCCGCGCGGGCGGCAGATTTTGCATAACGACGAACCATATTGGCACTTTATGCTTGACAGCGTGACGCTGTTATGGCAAAAGAAGCGAGACTGGCGTGGTGCGTCGGCCGCGCTCCCGGCATGAGAGCGTTGTCGCACCAGCCGACATCAGCCGGTGCCGTGGAAAATTCCGTCAGACAATAAGGCAGTGGCATCGATCCGACCACCTGGATTGCCACCCGCTCTCACCGGACACGCGAACATCGCAACCCCTTTTGCCCCGCAAGCGGCAGGCCCGCTGGCCTTGCCGCCCCTCTCCCGCTTCTGCCCGAAAGGACCGAAACCATGGCCGATCCTGCCGATCCCGCGTCGCCAGACCCGCAAACACCTGCCCCGAAGCCAGCCCAGCCCGACCAAACACAGCCCAGCCAAACACAGCCCAGCCACCCCCTGCCGCACAGCCTGGCGCTGGAGGATGGCCGTGTGATTGCGCGCAATGCCGATGGCCGGGTGCAGATCCGCCGGGCCGCGCATGGTTGGAGCGCGGCCCAGCGCAACCGCTTTCTCGCCATTCTTGCCGAAACCGCCAATGTGGTGGCCGCCGCCGAAGCCGCAGGCAAAAGCGCCTCTTCAGCCCGCGCGCTCAAGCGGCGCAGCCCGGCCTTCGCCGCTGCCTGGGCCGAGGCGCTGGAGGCGGGCTATGCGCAGGTGGAAGAGGCGCTGCTCGCTTATGTGATTGCCAGCGCAGATGCCAGTGCCGATGCCAGCGCAGATGCCGGCGCAGATGCCGGCGCCATGGCCGCAGGGGCAGCAGGCCCCGGCCGCCGCCCTGCGAGCGCTGCGGCGAGATCGGCGGCAGCGCCGCGCCGCCACGCCGCCTTTGATGCCGATATGGCCCTGCGCCTGCTGAATGCGCATCACAAGGATTATGTCGCCGCCGCCGGGCGCACCCCGCGGGCCGCCGCAAGCGACGCGGAGACCGATGCCGCGCTTCTGAAGCAGCTCGCGGCGCTGCGCCGTCGGCTGCTGGCAGAGGCAGCAAAAGGCGAGGGCCGGCATGGCTGATCGGGCGGGCACAGCCCCAGATATGGCCCCGGATATGGCCCCGGA
>CAZFYJ010000009.1:14936-22181 GCA_964523215.1 uncultured Sphingomonadaceae bacterium
CCCCGATGCCGGCGACGATCTTGCGCCGATCTGCATCGATCCGGCGGATCCGGTCGGCTCGCTCGCCCGCTGCACCGAGCGGCAGCAGGGCTGGGTGCTGGCGCGGCTGAGCTGCCCGCAAAAGCGCAATCTGCTCCAGCGCTGGGCCGCCTGGGCGCATGCCGGGCAGCGGCCGGACCCGGATGGCGACTGGCGCGTGTGGATGATCCTCGCCGGGCGCGGCTATGGCAAGACCCGCGCCGGGGCCGAATGGGTGACAGACATGGCGCTGGCCCATCCCGGCTGCCGCATCGCGCTGGTGGGTGCCACGATGGATGATGTGCGCCAGGTGATGGTGGAGGGCGAAAGCGGTCTCATCGCCGTGGCGCGCGATGGCGCACGGCCGCACTGGTCCCCCAGCCTGGGCGAGCTGCGCTATCCCAATGGCAGCATTGCCTTTTGCTATTCGGCAGAGGCGCATGCCCGCCTGCGCGGCCCGGCGCATCATTTTGCCTGGTGCGACGAGCTGGCCAAATGGAAGGCCGATGAAGAGGCCTATAGCAATCTGGTGCTCGGCCTGCGGCTGGGCCCGCGCCCGCGCATGATGGTGACGACGACGCCCCGGCCCAATCCGCTGCTGCGCACGCTGATGACCGAAGGTGGCGTGGTGGTGCGCCAGGGTGCCACGCGGGACAATCCGCATCTGCCGCCGCGCTTTGTCGCGCAGGTGGAGGCGCTCTATGGCGGGCGGGCCATCGGGCGGCGCGAACTGGATGGCGAGATGATCGACGAGATCGAAGGGGCGCTGTGGTCCCGCGCGCTGATCGAGCAGCTGCGCGTCGCGCCTGCCGCCGCACACGCCACACGGATGCAGCGCATCATCATCGGGGTCGACCCCCCGGCGGGCAGCGGCAGCACGAGCAGCGGCGGCCGTCCGGGTCGCGGAGGCGAACACCGCGCCACAGGCGATGCCTGCGGCATTGTTGCGGTCGGCCTGGGTGCCGACGGGCTGGCCTATGTGCTCGCCGATCACAGCATCCACGCCGCCTCGCCCGAAGCCTGGGCCGCCGCCGTGGCCCGGGCAGCGGCGCACTGGGGGGCGGACCGCGTGGTGGCAGAGGCGAACCAGGGCGGCGCGATGGTCGAAAGCGTGCTGCGCGCCGCCGATGTGCGCCTGCCGGTGCGGCGGGTCCATGCCAGCCGGGGCAAGAGCGCGCGGGCGGAGCCGGTGCTGGCGCTCTACGAAGCCGGGCGGGTGCGCCATGCCGGCGCCTTTGCCGCGCTGGAAGACGAAATGTGCGCGCTCACGCTGGGCGGCGGCTATGTCCGCCCGCTGTGGCGCGGGGGCAGCAGTGCGGCCAGCGAGACGGGCAGCAGGAGGGGCGCAACGGACCGCGCCGGCCAGTCTCCCGATCGCGCCGATGCGCTGGTCTGGGCCCTGACCGAGCTGATGCTGGGCGGTGGCCGTGGCGGCGGCGCGCCCTTGCCCGGCAGCCGCGCTCTCCCCCGCATCCGCTGGGTGTGAAGGGGGGCGCAGCCACTTTGCGCACGATCCGGAACGTGGCGTTTCGGATGAGGCAGTCACCAGAAAAAGGAAAGCCCATCATGAATCTGTTCGGTTGGTTGACAACCGGGCGTGCCTTTGCGCGTCCGGCCGGGTCGCACATGGCCCCCAATATGCCCCCTGCTGCGCCCCAGAATCGTGTACAGCATCCTGCCCCGCCGCTGGCCCGCGGCTGGCCCGGCCCGGCGAGCGGCGGCGGCAGCTTTGCGCACGGGCAGTTCCCGCTGGGCTATGCAGGCAGGCCTGTGGACGATCCGGCCCCGGTGCCGCTTTCGGCGCAGGGCTATGCCGCCCAGGTGCGCCAGGCCTATCTCGGCAATGCCGTGGCCCAGCGCGCCTGCCGCACATTGGCCGAAGGCGTGGGCGGCATCGCCTTTCAGGCGAGCGATCCGGCGCTGATTGCGCTGGTGCGGGCACGCAGCGCCGGGCAGAGCCTGCTCGAAACCGTGGCGACCCACATCCTGCTGCACGGCAATGCCTATGTGCCGCTGATCTGCGATGCAGACGGGCGACCGGCCGAACTGATCGCGCTGCGGCCGGAACGGGTGGCGATCGAACTGGATGGCAATGGCTGGCCGGCGGCCTATCGCTATCGCGCCGGGGGGCATGCGCATGCGGCCGCGGGCGGGCGGGAATGGCGCATCCCGGCGCGCGATGCCGCGGGGCGGCCGGCGCTGGCCCATATCCGCCGCGTTCACCCGCTCGACGATCATTACGGGCTGGGCGTGCTGGCCAGCGCAGCGCAGGCGATTTCGCTCCACAATGCCGCGGCCCAGTGGAACATCGCGCTGCTCGCCAATGCCGCGCGGCCATCCGGCGCGCTGGTGCATGATGGCGGCGAACATGTGCTGAGCGAGGCGCAATTCGCCCGGCTGAAGGCCGAGCTGGAAGCCGGATTTGCCGGCGCGCGCAATGCCGGGCGGCCGATGCTGCTCGAAGGCGGGCTGAAATGGCAGGCGATGAGCCTGAGCCCGGCAGACATGGACTTTGCCGACTTGCGCGATGCCGCCGCGCGCGAAATCGCGATGGCCTTTGGCGTGCCGCCGATGCTGCTCGGCCTGCCCGGCGACGCAACCTATGCCAATTATCGCGAGGCCAATCGGGCGCTGTGGCGGCACAGCATATGCCCGCTGGCCGATCTGATCCTGAGCGGGCTGGCAGAGCTGCTCGCCCCGCATTTCGGCACGGCCGGGCTTGCGATCAATGCCGATGCCATCCCCGCGCTCGCCGAAGACCGGGAGCGGATGTGGGCCCAGGTGGGTGCGGCCGATTTTCTGACCCGCGCCGAAAAGCGCAGCCTGCTCGGCCTGCCGGTGGAGGACGCGGCGATGCCCGCTGCCTCCGACCAGCTGCCCATCAGCGAGGAGGATAACCATAATGGATAATTCAGACATGCTGGCCCGGCTGCTCGATCATGCTGCCGATCAGGGGCATGACCCCGCCAGCCTGCGCGCCATGATCGAAGAGGCAAGCGCGCTGGGCGCGGCCCGTGCGCTGCGGCGGCTGGGGCTGGCAGACGAGAGCGCGAGCGAGGATATTGCCGAGCTGCGCGAGCTGCTGAGCGCATGGCGCGATGCCAAGAAGAGCGCGTGGACAGCGCTGGTGCAGTGGCTGGTGCGCGGCGCGCTGGCGCTGCTGATCTTTGCCATTGCGGTGAAAATCGGCCAGACGGATCTTCTGAAATGAGCGGGCCGGCTGCGCGTCCACCGCTTGGGCTGGCTCCCGCTGGCTCGACCCCTGCCGGGCTGCCGCACTGGATTGGCGGCTATGCCGCGATCTTCGACCATGCCGATCAGGGTGGCGACATCATCATGCCCGGCGCCTTTGCCGCCACGCTGGCGCGGCTGGTGCGGCCCGATGGCAGCCTCGGCCTGCCGCTCCTGCTGCAGCATGATGCCGCACGCCCGATCGGCCTGATCGAGGCACTGGCAGAGGATGCCCGAGGCCTGCGCATGCGGGCGCGCCTTCATGCCGGGCGCGGCCGGGGGCGGATCGCGGCGCAGGCGCTGGCGCAGGGCACGCTGACCGGGCTTTCGATCGGCTATCGCGTGCGCACCGCTCAGCCGGATGAACAGCCAGCAACAGCAGGCGCCATGGGGGCGGCGATGCGCCGCCTGCTGGCGCTCGATCTGGTCGAAATCAGCCTGGTGCAGGCCCCGATGCAACCCCTGGCGCGGGTGGACAGCCTGATCGCCGCCAACGGCACCCCCCTCCCCTAAGCAGAATGGAGACGATTGATGACGATGAACACCACCCCTTGTGACTCAGAAACGGAGACGATGATGGACATTCACCGCGAAACCCCGATGGGCAGCAGCCGCCCGGCTGCGCCCGAAACCCCGATCGAGATCAAGGCGCTGACCAGCGCAGACCTGCCCGCACCCGCCATCATCCGCCCGCCGCTCGGCTTCGGTGACGCGGGGGGCGATGGCGCGGGCAGTGGCGGGGGCAGTGGCGCAGAGGCCAGCACCGCAGGCGGCGGCAGCGCCTTCATCCAGCGCTACATCCGCCGCGGACTGGATGCCGGGATCGAGCTGAAGAGCGTGACCGGCGCGACCGGAGCGGACGGCGGCTTTGCTGTCCCGCGCGAGATTGATGACGCAATCGACAGCATGCTGAAGGCGATCTCCCCGATCCGCGCCATTGCCAATGTGGTGCAGACGGGCACGGCCGGCTATCGCAAGCTGATCACCAATGGCGGCACGCTGTCCGGCTGGGTGGCCGAAACGGCGGCGCGGCCCGAAACGGCAACGCCCGCCTTCAGCGAGATCGTGCCGCCGGGCGGCGAGCTTTATGCCAATCCTGCGGCCACGCAGGCCATGCTTGATGATGCGGGCTTCGATGTGGAGGCCTGGCTGGCGCAGGAAATCGCGACCGAATTTGCCCGCGCGGAAGGGGCAGCCTTCATCAGCGGCAATGGCACGGCGCGGCCCAAGGGCTTTCTGACCTATGCGACCACGCCCGATGGCGATGCCGTGCGCCCCTTTGGCACGCTCCAGCATCTGGCAACCGGGGCTGCCGGGGCGTTCGCTGCCAATCCGCAGGACCGGCTGGTCGATCTGGTCCACGCGCTGAAATCCTCCTATCGGCAGAATGCGGTGTTCGTGATGAACAGCACCACGCTGGCGGCAGTGCGCAAGATGAAGACCAGCGATGGCGCGTTCATCTGGCAGCCGGGCCTTGCGGCAGGCGCACCCGCAACGCTGCTCGGCTATCCGGTGATCGAGGCAGCGGACATGCCGGATATCGCGGCCAACAGCCTTTCGATTGCCTTTGGCGATTTCCGCGCCGGCTATGTGATTGCCGACCGGCAGGAAACCGCGATCCTGCGCGATCCCTTCAGCAACAAGCCCTATGTGCATTTTTATGCGACCAAGCGCGTGGGCGGGGCCGTTGTGAACAGCGAGGCCATCAAGCTGCTGAAGTTCAGCGTGAGCTGATCCGCGAGGCTCAGCTGTTCGTGGGGGGTGCAGTGCCGCGGCGCTGCCCCTCCATTTTTTCCGTCCACTGACGAACCGAAAGCATTCATCATGCCACTATACTTTGCCGATCTGGTGAGAGAGACGAGCACGGCCAGCGGCACCGGCGCGCTGGCTCTGGCGGGCGCGCTGCCGGGCCATCGCCGCTTTGCCGATGCCGTGCCGCCGGGTGCGTCCTTTCACTACAGCATATCCGGGGTGACCCGCCCGGCGGAATGGGAATGCGGGCTGGGCAGCATCGATGCCGCCGGGCGGCTGGTGCGCACGCCGATCAGCTCGTCTGCGCCGGGCCATGCGCTGGTGGATTTTTCCGCCGGGCTGAAAAGCGTGGCGCTGACGGCGGGGGCGGCGTGGTTCAGTGCGGTCGAGGCGCGGGCCGCCCCGGCGATTGCCGATGTGGCGGGCCTTCAGGCCGCGCTCGATGGGAAGCAGGCGGCAGGCAGCTATGCCGCGGCCAGCCACAGCCACAGCATTGCCAATATCAGCGGGCTGCAGGCGGCGCTTGATGCGCGGCAGCCCATCTCGACCGGACACAGCGCGGCAACGGCGGCGGCAGCGGGCGATACGCTGGTCATCCGGCGCGGCGCGGGCTGGCTCAATCTGCCGCTCAGCGCGATCGTCACCCGCGAGAGCAATGGCAATGTGGGCATCGGGCCGATGGCGGCGGCGCCCGATGTGCGGCTGCACATTGCCGATACGCTATCTGGCAACGGATCGCTGCGGCTGGGCGGCACCGCGCCCTATCACGGCCTGTTCCTTTACGATGTTTCACCCGGCGACATCATGGTGCGCGTGGGCGATGCCGCGCAGAAAAGCTGGCGCTTTCGCTATGAGGGCGATTTCTCGCCCGGCGCGGACGCGGCGCAAAATCTGGGCCGGGCAGACCGGCGCTGGGGCACCATCTTTGCCGCAAGCGGCACCATCAGCACATCCGATGCCGCGCTGAAAAAGCATATCGGCGCCGTGCCCGATGCCTGGCTCGATGCCTGGGGGGATGTGCGCTGGGTGCGCTATCGCTTTCGCCGCGGCAAGCGCTGGCATATCGGGCTGGTGGCGCAGGCGGTGGCGGCCGCCTTTGCTGCCCACGGCCTCGATGCGGCAGCACTCGGCCTGCTGTGCCGCGATGCCGTGCCCGACGAAAGCGCCAAAGCGGGGGTAAAAACCGGCGCCCCGGCCAAGGGCAAAGCCGCTGCATCACCTGCCAGCATCACGCGCTGGGGCCTGCGCTATGACGAGTGTCTGGCGCTGGAGGCGGCATGGCAGCGTCGCGAGCTGGCGCGGCTCGCCGCCCGCATCGGCGCGCTGGAAGCCGCAGCGGTGGCGGCATGATCCCCGGCGCGGCGGCTCTCTCGGCCCACGCCATTGCGCACGCCGGGCTGCGCAGCCTGGCCACCGAATTTGGCGGCGCACGGCCGGGTGCGGTCACCCCGCCCGATGGCCAGCCCCGGCTGCGCCCCGATCGCCCGCGGGCGCACCGCCCCACCCGGCCCTGAAGGCCGCCATATCCCACAGGAAGGAACCCCGATGAGCCTGTATCTCAAAGATCCGCAGGCGCGGATCGACTATGCCATTGATTGGGGCACGCACTGGCTGGACGGCCAGGTGATCGCCCAGAGCGAGTGGAGCGTGCTGCCCGATGCGCCCGGCGGCATCAGCATTGCCGCGCAGAGCAACGATCTTCAGCGGGCCGCCGCCACCCTGACCGGCGGTGTGCCCGGCGCGGTCTATCGCATCACCAACCGCATCACCCTGACCGACGGGCAGATCGAGGAACGATCGATCAGCCTGCGCGTGGAGCAACGCTGATGCAGCCGCTGAGCATGAGCGAGCAGGCAGCGCCTGCCATCACCCCGATCAGCCTCGCCGAGGCAAAGGCGCATCTGCGCATCGGCACCAGCCAGGATGACGCGCTGATTGCCGCTTCCATCCGCGCTGCAACCGAGATGTGCGAGGCCTTCATCGGCATCGCGCTGATCGCCCGGATGGTGACGGAAACCCTTGCCGCCAATGCCGGGCAGCACAGCGACGATGGCTGGTGCCGCCTCGCGCACGCGCCGGTGCGCGCGATCCTTGCGGTCGAGGCGCTGGATGCCGCCGATGTGGCCACGCCGCTTCCCGTTGACGCTTATGCGATCGACATCACCGCGAGCGGCATCGGCCGCGTGCGGCTGACAGGCGGCGGGGGCGGCAGTTGGGCCAATGGGGCCGGCAGCGGGCGGGTGC
>CAZFYJ010000010.1:0-21287 GCA_964523215.1 uncultured Sphingomonadaceae bacterium
TCGTGCCGGCGCTGGGGCTGTTCACGGCCTTGTTCCTGCTCTTCTGGTTTTTGAAGCCGGCCAAATATCGCAGCCGCGCCTATCCAAAATGGCCCGGCGCTGCCTTCACCACCCTGTGGTGGCTTGGCGTCACCGCGCTGCTGCCGGTCGCGCTGTCCAGTGTGCTGAGCTATGATCTGACCTATGGCAGCCTTGCCGGGGTGATGGTGTCCTTGTTTTTCTTCTTTCTCGTCGGGCTTGGCCTCGTTATCGGGGCAGAATTGAATGCAGCGCTTGCAGAGCCGGAAAAGGCCCGATTTGTCGCGCATGAAGAGGTGGATGGAGATTGAGATGACGGGATCGATCGCACCGGGCCTGATGGCGGGCAAGCGCGGGCTGATCATGGGGCTGGCGAACGACAAGTCGCTGGCCTGGGGCATTGCGCAGGCACTGCACAAGGCCGGGGCAGAGCTTGCGATCAGCTATCAGGGCGATGTCATGCTGAAACGGGTGAAGCCGCTCGCCGATCAGCTGGGCTGCGATTTCCTGATCGATTGCGATGTGGCGACCGAGGCAGCGCTGGACGATGCCTTTGCGCAGCTTGCGGCCCGCTGGCCGACCATCGATTTCCTGGTCCACGCCATCGGCTTCACCAACAAGGAGGCACTGCGCGGGCGATATTGCGATGTCGGCCTCGATGATTTCCTGCTGACGATGAATGTGAGCGTCTACAGCTTTACCGCGGTTGTGCGGCGCGCGGCCGCTATGATGCCGCCCCGCGATCCCGAGGCGGGAACGGGCGGCGGATCGCTGCTGACCCTCAGCTATTATGGAGCCGAAAAGGTGATCCCGCATTATAATGTGATGGGCGTGGCCAAATCCGCGCTCGAAACCTCGGTCAAATATCTGGCCAATGATGTGGGGCCGCAGGGCATCCGCGTGAACGCCATCAGCGCCGGGCCGATCAAGACGCTCGCCGCATCAGGGATTGGCGATTTCCGCTATATCCTGAAATGGAACGAATATAACGCCCCGCTGCGCCGCAATGTCACCATCGATGATGTGGGCGGCGCCGCGCTTTATCTGCTGAGCGACCTTTCGGGCGGGGTGACGGGCGAGACGCACCATGTCGATGCGGGCTATCACACGGTCGGCATGAAACAGGAAGACGCGCCGGATATCGGGCTGGCATGATGACGATCGAGGGCCACAGCCCGGCGCTGCTTCTCCTGCTTGCGGCATCGGCGGTGATTGTCGGCCTTCATGGCTATCTCCATGCGCGGCGTTTCTGGGAAGGCATGCCGCCGCTGCTCGATGCCTGCATGTCCGCAGCAGGCTTTGTGGTCATCATTCTCGGCTTTGTCTTCGGCGGGCGGATCGGGGCGATGTGGGGGCATCCCAATGCGGGGCGCGTCGCGGCGCTGGCGCTGGCCATGATCGCCTATCGAGCATTGCGAACATGGATCGCGAGGGAACAGGCAAGGTTCAGGGGCGGCCGCGTCCGGCCCGGCCCCGATCGCAGCGATTGACCTGCGCTGGCTTTTCGGGAATGGCATCAGGATGAGCCACAACAGCTTTGGCCGCGTGTTTCGCTTCACCACCTGGGGGGAAAGCCACGGGCCCGCGCTCGGCACCGTGGTCGATGGCTGCCCGCCGGGCATTGCGCTGTCCGAGGCGGATATTCAGCCCTTTCTCGATCAGCGGCGGCCCGGCACCAGCAAGTTTACGACACAGCGGCAGGAGCCGGATGCCGTGCGCATCCTTTCCGGCGTGTTCGAAGGGCGCACCACGGGCACGCCGATCAGCCTGATGATCGACAATGTCGACCAGCGCAGCAAGGATTATGCAGGCATTGCCCAGGCCTATCGCCCCGGACACGCCGATTATGCCTATGATGCCAAATATGGCCATCGCGATTATCGCGGCGGCGGCCGATCCAGCGCTCGCGAGACGGCCGCGCGGGTGGCCGCAGGGGCAGTGGCGCGAGCCGTGATCCCGGAGGTTCAGATCACTGCCTATGTCGTCGAAATCGGCGGGGATGCGATTGATCATGACCATTTCGACCCGCACGAAATTGGCAACAATCCCTTTTTCTGCCCCGATCCGGTGGCCGCACAGCGCTGGGAAGGGCTGGTCGATGATGCGCGGCGGGCCGGCAGTTCGCTGGGGGCGATCGTCGAATGCGTGGCAAGCGGCGTGCCGGCCGGCTGGGGCGCGCCGATCTATGCCAAGCTCGACAGCGAACTGGCCGCCGCGATGATGAGCATCAATGCCGTGAAGGGCGTCGAAATCGGCGATGGCTTTGGTGCTGCGCGGCTGCGCGGGGAAGCGAATGCCGATGCCATGCGCCCGGGCGCTGCCGGATCGAACCGGCCCGAATTTCTGGCCAATCATGCAGGCGGCATCGCGGGCGGCATTTCGACCGGACAGCCCGTGGTGGTGCGCGCCGCCTTCAAGCCGACCAGCAGCATCCTGACTCCGGTGCAGACGATCACATCCGCCGGTGCCGCGACCGACATCGTGACAAAAGGGCGGCACGACCCGTGCGTGGGCATTCGCGGTGCGCCCGTGGTGGCGGCAATGATGGCGCTGGTGCTGGCCGACCAAAAGCTGCTACACCGGGCGCAATGCGGCTAGGCGGACAGCGCCCGCCTGCACGAGACCACAAGGGGAGTTGGGGGAATGGACAAGCGGCTGACGGTCTGGATCCTGATCGGCATGGTGATGGGCGTGATCGTGGGTTATGCGGTCCATCTCGGCGTGCCGCAGAGCGACCCGGCGTTCGAGATCATCAGCAAGACGCTGAAGCTGCTGTCCGATATCTTCCTGCATCTCATCAAGCTGCTGGTCGCCCCGCTCATCCTTTCGACCATCGTCGTCGGCATCGCCCATATGGGGGACAGCGCGGCGCTGGGGCGGATCGGGCTGCGCGCGATCATCTGGTTCATCATCGCCAGCTTCATTTCGATCGGGCTCGGCCTGCTGATGGTCAATCTGCTGCAGCCTGGCGTGGGCATGGACACATCGGCAGCAGCAGGCGGGGCTTCTGCGCTGGGCGAGGTGAAAAAGCAGGATTTCTGGGAGTTCATCCTCTCGGTCTTCCCGAAAAATGCGCTTGAGGCGCTGGCCACCAACAACATCCTGCAAATCCTTGTCTTTTCGCTGTTTGCCGGGGTTGCGCTCGCCGCCATTGGCGAAAAGGGAGCGCCGCTGGTGCGCGGGGCAGAGGCGCTGGCGGAAATGATGCTCCAGATCACGGGCTATGTGATGCGCTATGCGCCGATTGCGGTGTTTGCCGCGCTGGCAGCGGTGGTCGCGAAAAGCGGGCTCGCGATTCTCGGCAAATATCTGGAGCTGGTGAGCGAATTTTATCTGTCGCTCGCGCTCTTGTGGGTCATCCTGCTGTCAATCGGTGCGATCTTCCTCGGCCCGCGCATCTGGACGCTGATCCGCTATATCCGCCAGCCGATGATGATCGCATTTTCCACAGCCTCATCAGAAGCGGCACTGCCCAAATTGTTCGAACAGCTGGATCGTTTCGGGGTGCCGCGGCGCATTTCGGGCTTCATGCTGCCGATGGGCTACAGCTTCAATCTCGATGGATCGATGATGTATATGTCGTTTGCGACGATCTTCATCGCCCAGGCCTATGGCATTGATCTGACCATCTGGCAGCAAATTGCCATCCTGCTGACGCTGATGCTGAGTTCAAAAGGCGTGGCGGCAGTGCCGCGCGCCAGCCTGGTCGTCATCACCGGCACATTGGGCATGTTTGGCCTGCCGGTAGAGGGTGTGGCGATCATTCTCGCCATCGACCAGTTTCTCGATATGGGCCGCACGGCGACCAATGTTGTCGGCAATGCCGTGGCAACGGCGGTGATCACGAAGTGGGAGGGCATGCTGGAAGCCGAAGAGCCGGAATATGTGGCCCACCCGAAGGCTCCGGCACACACTGTCGCAGACGGGCGGGCCGGTCTTGATCTGGCACCGGACATGATGGGAGAAGGCGGCAATGACACAAGAGGATGATGCCGGCAGCGATCCGGACGCTGTGGGCGACCGGCGCGCAGGCGACCGGCGGACGGGTGACCGGCGCAGCGGCGCAGAGCGACGCGGGGCTGCGCGAACAGGGCCGGAGCGGCGTCAAGCTGAACGGCGCGACGGCGACAGGCGGGCGGAGACGGGCGAGACATAGACGCTGCTCGCGAAGGGCAGGACAATGGGGGTTGGAGGAACATGATGCGCAGAAGCAGAATATGTCGTCTGGCGCTTGCCGCAACCATCCTGGCCGGGGGCCTTGGGGGC
The DNA here is from genome assembly GCA_964523215.1 of uncultured Sphingomonadaceae bacterium. Taxonomy (GTDB): domain Bacteria; phylum Pseudomonadota; class Alphaproteobacteria; order Sphingomonadales; family Sphingomonadaceae; genus CAZFYJ01. The sequence goes on from CAZFYJ010000010.1 coordinate 4,285, forward strand.
GCCGCAGAGCTGCCGCTGATCGGCGCGGCGCCCGCGCATGCCAGCGGCGATTATGGCTGCGATACGCAATGGAGCGCGATCAACCGTGATCCCGGCAGCTGCGGCAATGGCGCGATGCTGGCGCCCGGCAACGACACGCGGGCCAATATGCTGATGCTGCTGGCAGACCGGCGCGGCGTGGCGGGCGCGATCCCGGCCGGGGCCAGGTTCAATCCCGAAGAGCCCTATGCGCTCTATGATCCCTACAGCATCAACACGCGCTCGCCGCAAACCCGCTGGTTCGTCTTTGCGTCGCGCTTTGCCGCCATGGATGCTGATGACGGCGAGGATGCCAGCAGCTGCGCCAGCAATGCAAGCGGGGCGCGCGCCTTCATCAATGCGGTCAAATCGGCACGCGGCATCAGCGCCATCGAGGCCGTGAACCTGGTCGAGGCGCGGCAGAAGCTGCTGGCCGATTGCCGCGATCTGGCGGCGATCGAGGCGTCCGGTGCGGGCATGGTTTCTCCGCCGGCGCGACAGCTTCATGCCTATCTGCTGGGGGCGGCGCGCTTTTATGCCGGCGACATGGCCGGGGCGGATGCGCAATTTGTGGCCGCGGCAAAGTCTGATCTTGCCTGGGTGAAGGAAGCGGCAATCTTCATGCAGGCGCGCATCGCCATCTGGCTGTTGCGCGATGCGGCCCTCGATCAATATGGCGGCATTTCGGCCGGGAAAAAGCCCGACGCAGGCTTTGTGCGCGCGGCCCAATCAGCGCTTTCAGATTATCTGAAGGCCTATCCCGCGGGCGTTTATCGCAGCTCGGCCGTGGGCTTGCAGCGGCGGATCCATTGGCTGGCGCAAGATGGCGCACAACTGGCACAGGCCTATGCCCTGCTTCTCGCAAGGCGGGACACGCCCGGCGCGCCGCCATCTGACGTGCATCTGGTGGAGGAAATCGACCTCAAGATGCTTCCCGCCATCGATCCCGCAACGGCCGCAGACCCGATCCTGCTCGCCAGCATCAGCCTCGCCATGATGCGCAGCGAAGGCTATTGGGGCGACGGCAGCGCGACCGGCAAAAAGCTGACGCGCGCCACGCTGGATGCGCAAAGACCGCTCTTTGCCAGCGCGCCTGCGCTGTATGAATTTCTCCAGGCCAGCTTTGCCTTTCATGTGGAAAAAGACCCGCGCACCGCGCTGAAGCTGATCCCCGATGCCGCGCGCCAGCCGGCCCCCGGCTATCTGCAGTTCAGCCGCCAGATGCTGCGCGGCCAGGCGCTGGACGCGTTGAAGGATCCCAATGCCGCGGGCTTTTGGGCAGAGCTGGCCGGCAGCGTGACCAACCCGGTGCAGCGCGACATGCTCGATCTGGCGATTGCCATGCAGGCCGAACGCAGCGGCCAGCTGGATCGTGTAATCGGGCCGAAATCGCTCGTCAAAAATCCCCTGATCCGCGAAACCATCATCAAATATGGCGCAGGCGCACCGATGCTGCGTGGCGCGGCACAGGATCGGGCGCTGACGCAGCAGGAGCGCGATGCCGCGCTGTTCACCCTGCTGTACAAACAGGTGTCGCGCGGGCGCTATGCCGATTTCGTGCGCGATCTGGCGCTGGTGCCGGCCGGGGCCAAGGTGCCCGCCGAGGGATGGGGCATCGGGCGCGTCGAATTTCCGGCGGCGGTGTTTCTTGGCAGCGGATCGCACAAAAACTATCCCTGCCCCACCCTGAAGGAAACGGCGACCCGGCTTTCGACGCAGCCGCAATCATCATCGGCGCTGCTGTGCCTTGCGGATTTCATGCGAGTGCGCGGCTTTGACGGCAGCGAGCTTGATACGCCGCCGCCCGGCGACACACTGGGAGGCGCGGTGAGCCAGTTTCCCGGCAAGCCCTTTTCGCGCATGACCATCTATCAGCAGATCATCGCCAGCCCGTCTGCCCCCGCCAATGATCGGGCCTATGCGCTTTATCGCGCCGTGATGTGCTATGCGCCCGCCGGCATCAGCAGCTGCCGTGGGGCCGATGTCTCCCGGGCGCAGCGCAAGGCCTGGTTCGATCAGCTCAAGCGGCAATATCCTGCTAGCTTCTGGGCGAAAGACCTGAAATTCTATTGGTGAGGCGCATGGCCTGGCTTGCCGCAAGCGCAGCACTTGCGGCGTGCAGCAGCGTCGAAAAGCCCGCAGCAGATGGGCAGGCGCGGGTTGATGCGGCCCGCCATGATGCCTTCTGGCTGTGGGCCGGGGTCGATCCGCCGCCACTGCTGGCACAGGCGCGCACGCTCTACATTCTCGAGGCCGAATATCTCGCCTCCGCCGATGGCCGCTGGCAATCGCGCCGCGCCGCCACGCCGCGCGCGCCGCATGCCACGCTGTGGATCGTCTATCGCGTTGAAAGCTTGCGCTGGCCGGAGCGGCTTTACGCACGGCTCTCCACCGATCTGGCCCGCTATCGCGCCGCCGGAAACCGGGTGGCAGGCATCCAGATCGATTTTGATGCGAACACCCGCTATCTGGATGAATATGCCGTGTTTCTGCGCGATCTGCGCCGCCGCCTGCCGCGCGATGCGCAGCTGAGCATCACGGGCCTCATGGACTGGGGGGCACAGGCCGACCCCGAGGCGCTGAACGCGCTGGGATCGGCAATCGACGAGCTGGTGGTGCAGACCTATCAGGGGCGGCACAGCATTCCCGACGCCCATGCCTATGCGCGCAGCCTGGAACGGTTGCGACAGCCATTTCGCGTCGGGCTGGTGCAGCATGGCCTGTGGCGCGAGCCGGACAATCTTCGCCGCAACCCCTATTTCCGGGGCTATGTGGTGTTTCTGGTGAATGATCGGGAAAATGGTGCTGCTGGGGAGGATTGAACTCCCGGCCTCTCCCTTACCAAGGGAGTGCTCTACCACTGAGCTACAGCAGCCCCGCAAGGGCGATGCCCTCGCTCAAGCGGGCGGCCTATGCAACCTCCCCCTTGACCTGTCAAGCCAGGCAGCGTTGATAGCATCCATGTCCAAACAAAGTGCAAAGGCCCCGCGAAGCGGGAAGGCCAGAGGGAGCGGGCAGGATGGCGCATCCGGCCGGGCGAATGTTCCGGCCAGTGATCGCGCATCGCGCCTCGCGGCCCAGCTGCGCGCCAATCTCCACAGGCGCAAGGCGCAAGCCCGCGCGCTGGAAACGGGCGATCCTAAGGGGCCGGATCGGGAGCCGCCGGAACCAGCTTGATATCGCCTGCTTCCTGCAGCAATTTCAGCATCACGATCGTTCCGCATTGCTGCGATCGGGCGCGCGGATTGTAGCGCCCATCGGCCACATATTTGCCGCGCTCATAATGGTTGGAAAAGCTCCACAAATAGGGGCTCGGCACGCCCAGGCTGCGATATCCCATGCCATTATAGGCTTCCAGCCGGTGGATGGTGCGCTCCAGGCTCCAGTCCTTGAGGCCGGTAAAGCCCAGCAGACGCAGCGCATCGCGGGCGCTCGATTCCCAGTCCGACGGCGGCAGCCACTGCGCGGGCCGCCCGGCCGGCACCTGCCGCGTGCGCGCGGTGAGCGGAAAATCGCCATTGTGCAGATGGGCCCGGAAATTGAAGCTTGATTCAAGCGCGTGGATCACCCCGATGAAATGCCACGGCACCTCCACTGCATCCTGCACCCGTTCATAGCGGGCGCGCGACTGGCGCAGCATGCGGAGATGCCATTCCGCGCTTTCGGCAAAGGCCGGACGCACGCTGAGCGTATCGAACATGCGCCGATATTCATCGCGCAGGCTGGCAAAATCCTTTTTGCGCGAAAGCGGCGGCGGGGGGCCGGGCGGCGCGGCCTGCGGATCATCCGGCCCGTCATCATCGCTGCCGGGCGCAGGCGGCGCGACCTCGACCGGTGCTGCAGGCGGCGGCGCGCCATCGGGAAAGCTGATGATCGGCGCATCGCCCGCGGCGGGCGGACCTGCCGTTGCATCAAGGCTGGCGATGGCAAAGCCGGGCAGGCCCAGATCGGCGAGCGGGCCGGGCAGCTTGCGCTGCATGCCCTGCCCCGCGCTGCCCCTTGCCGGTGCCGGCATGTGCGCGGCATTGAGGGGGTTGCGCAGCAGATCGGGGATTTCGTGCTGGCTCTGGTGCAGATCGGCGAGCAGCGATCCGGCGCGATCGGCAAAGGCCGGATCGATGGTTTCGCTGCGATCGATGAGCGCGACGAGGCGCGGCATGACAAACTGATAAAATTCGCCCGCCGCGATGCTGCGGATCGGGCGGTCCGCCGCCTTGCTTCCCGCCTTGGCAGACAATGGCGAGGGTGGCAGCGCCCGCTGCTGCGCCTCGCTTTCAAGCGAGATGACGGCATCGGCCATCTGCAGATAATTGAGCGGCTTTTGCGGCAGGATTTGCAGGATCTCCTGCGGAATATCGACGCCGAGCAGTCGGCGGCGCGGCGCCTGGGCCTGGGCCGCCAGCAGCACCGGCGAGAGCGCCATTGTGCCCCCCGCAGCTATCGCCAGCTTCAGAAAACGGCGCTTTGTTGCCGCTTTGCCACTCATGCTTCCACCCCTTTTCGCGACTCACCGCGGTTGCATGTGCGCGAGCCTATCATAAAGTGCTGACACCGCCGAGATGAGCCGTTCCACATCTGCCGGGCGCGACAGCCGGTGGTCACCATCCTTGATCAGCAGCAACGCCACATCCGGGCTTTCCAGCCGCTCCGCCAGCGAAACCGCAATCTGCCACGGCACATCCGGATCGGCCTGGCCGTGAATCAGGTGCACAGGGCAATGAATGGCGATGGGCGCATCGAGCAGGATGTGCCGTTCGCCGGATGCCCAGAAAGCCCGTGTCGTCACGATCGGCGCGTCCGCATAAGGCGATGCCTCCTCGAGCCTGCCATCGCGGGCAAGGATTGCGCACGCATCCTGCGAGAAGCCCCAGCGGGTGAAATCGGGCGCTGCGGCAATGCCGATCAGGCCGACCACCTGCTGCGGCCGGGCAAGCGCGGCGCGCAGCATCAGCCAGCCGCCCATCGAACTGCCAACGATGATCACGGGGCCGGGCAGCTGCGTATCGAGCATCAGCAGCACATCGGCGAGCCAGTCGTCGAGCGTATAATCCTCGAAATGCCCCTCGCTTTCGCCGCACCCGGCATAGTCAAAGCGCAGCATCGCATGACCATGGTCCGCCGCCCAGGCGGCCAGTGCGGTTGCCTTGCCGCCCTGCATGTCCGATGCATAGCCGGGCAAGAACAGCAGGGTGGGCCGCAGAGCGGCTGGCACCCCGGTCGTCCGCAGCGCGAGGCGAACGCCATCGCTGCGGCAGACAAATCGGGGCGCATCGGCAGCAGGCATGGCGGGAGACTAGACAATATTGCGGCGATTTACAGTTAATTAAATCTGCAACCCTATCCATATTGCATGCCTGGTGGACGGAACTTTCGCGCCGGCATGCGCGTCGAGCGCGCAACTGGGGGCAAAAGGAGATCGGCATGGGCAAGTGGGTCATACTGGTGGCGGGTGCACTGATCATCGGCATTGCTGCATTTTTCAGCAAGCCGCCCGGCCTCAATCAGTTCGACATGGCTGATGAGGTGGTGACGGAAAAGCTGCTCGCCACGCCCGAATATCTGTTTTCCCCCTTTGCCACCGTGATGAAGGTGCAGCTGTCCGATGGCAGGGCCCGGCTGACCGAAGATGGCGACATCATCTGGACGTTCACCAGCAAGGGCCGTTTTGGCGGGCCTTCGGGCGAGGTCGAGCTCCTGGGCGATGTGTCGCAGGGGCTCACTGGCCGGACCACGGTCGATTTCTCGATCAATTTCAAGGAAAATCCGGAATTGACGGCAATGCCGCTGACCCAGAAAATGGCACAGATCGCAGGCACGCACATGGCCTATGCGCAGATGACCACAGGCGAGGTGGACAGCTATCGCCTCGATCAGGACTGGTCCGAATTTGCGACCATCAACAGCCAGGCGCTGATGCAGTATAAGACGCAGGGCATGTTTCAAGAAGTGTCCAAATCGATGGATGAGGCCGTGGCCAATTTCGATGCGGCTGAAGCCTCGCGCAGTGGCGGCATGGCTTCAAGCCCGCGCAGCACCCGCCCGACCACCGATCTGTCGCAATATCGCTGATCGGGCCGGCAAGGGCGCCCAGGGATGAGCTATGCACGCGAAATGGCCATGGTGTGGGCGCTGTTCGCAGGCTTTGGCGCATGGCAATATTCGCTGACTGCGGGTGCCGCACAAGCCGTTTCGGCAGAGCTAGCTCCTGGCTATGCCGCGGACACGCCCCGGCTGGTTGCCGCCCTTCACCGCATAGGCCCTGAGGAATGGGGCGCTCTGCCCGCCGACCTGGGTGCCCCGCTCGGCACGTTCCGCATGGAGCGCCTTCCCGATGGCGCGCGCTGGACGCTGATCGATGGCGGCAAGCCCTTCATGACCATCTCTGCGCACGTCGCCGAACCCTGGTTCAGGGATCGCCGGGTGTTCTTCACCTTTGATCTCGTTCCCAGCCGCAAGGCACCGCAGGCAACCGATGCGGTGATGAACATGCCCTATCCCGCCCAGGTGGTACAGCTGACCGGCGACTATCTGCTGGCGGACAAGCTTGGCGTGGCCCGCGACGATCGGCCCGATCTGCCCGCGGCCCAGGCGGGGCTCTATCGCGAAATGGGGATTTTGAGCGGGCGCTACAAAGAGATGATGGAAATGCACCGCGGCCTTGCCGATCCGTATCGCGGCATGGTGAAGGAGAAAAGCTGGATCTAGGCTGTTGCTTTGACGCGATTTCCCGACGATCGGGTGAATCCGCCTGATTGAATATCGCTCTAGCCTGGACCATTTTCCTCAGCATAAAAGCGCTGGATGATTTCCCACGCTTCGTCAGCGCTTTCGACGAAGCGGAACAGCGTGACATCGCCCGGGCTGATCACGCCTTCTTCGACCAGCGCCTCGAAATTGACGACGCGACGCCAGAATGCCTCGCCAAAGAGCAGGATGGGGAGCGGCTTGATCTTGCCCGTCTGCACCAGCGTCAGCAGCTCGAACGTCTCGTCGAATGTGCCAAAGCCACCCGGAAAAACCGCAACCGCACGGGCCCGCAGCAGGAAGTGCATTTTGCGCAGCGCAAAATAGTGAAACTGGAACGAGAGGCTGGGCGTGACATAATGATTGGGAGCCTGCTCGTGCGGCAGCACGATGTTGAGCCCGATGGATTCGGCTCCCACATCGGCCGCGCCGCGATTTGCCGCCTCCATGATCGACGGGCCGCCGCCCGAACAGACGACGAAATGACGGTTGCCGGACGCGTCGGCGGGCACCTGGCTCGCCAGCTGGGCAAGCCGCCGCGATTCGTCATAATAGCGGGCATTGGCAGCCAGGCGCTGCGCCGTGCGCCGCTCGGCCTCGCTGGTTGCAGCAGCAATCCGGGCCTCGGCGGCGGCAGGCTCCGGAATGCGGGCCGAACCATAGATGACGAGCGTCGATTCGATCCGCGCTTCATCCAGCAGCAGTTCGGGCTTCAGCAATTCCAGCTGAAAACGCACCGGGCGCAAATCCTCGCGCAGCAGAAACTGCGTATCCTGAAACGCCAGCTTATAGGCTTCGCTTTCGGTCTGCGGGGTGCCAATGCTGGGTTTGGCAAAGGCGGCGTCTTCACGCGCCTTGCGAAAGCGGGAGCGGTGGGGAGATTTGTCGGTCATGCGCGGTGCGCTAGCGGCAATTCGGGCCGCTGCCAAGTTTTCGCTGCGTGCGGCCCGGCGGGCCTTGCCAGCTCTGGCCGGAGCGGCTAAAGAAGCGTTGATGAGTATCATTATCAATAACCGGCTGTTCTTCTGGGCGCTGCTTGCATTGCCGGGCGTGGCGGCGCTGTGGGGCTTTGCCGCAGGCGCGCGCGACATGATGGAGATGGTGCAGATCACCGGGCTGTGGTCTGCGCGTATGATGATCGCCGCGATGATGATTGCGCCGCTGGTCGCGCTGCTCGGCCCGCATCCCGCCTTGCGCTGGCTGCTGGCGCGGCGGCGCGCGCTGGGGGTGGCGGCCTTTGCCTATGCGGTGGTGCACCTTATATTTTACGCATTGGACATGGGCCGCCTGGCGGACATCATCGACGAGCTGCCGCTGCCGGGGATCTGGACGGCGTGGGCCGCCTTCTTCCTGTTCGTTCCGCTTGCACTCACCAGCAATGATGCCGCGGTGCGCGCGCTGAGGGGCGCGTGGAAGCGGGTGCAGCGCCTGGTTTACCCGGCCGCGCTGTTCACGCTGCTGCACTGGATGTGGGTGCACAATGATGTGGTGTCCGCGCTTGCGCATTTCGTGCCGCTGGCGATCCTCTATGCGCTGCGCATCGGCAAATTTCTTTTTTTCAAACCACACAAACTTGCAGGAGCATGATCATGAAGCCAGGATTTGCTGTTTCCCTCTTTGCCATCACGCTGACAGCCGGGGCGGTTGCGCTGGCGCCGCAGCCCGCGCATGCCACGGGGGCCATCAAGTGTCAGGCCGGGCCGCAGAGCGGCTGGCAGAGCCAGGCGACCCTGGTCGCCAAGCTCAAGAAAGAGGGGTGGACCGTGCGCAAGACCAAGATCGATGGCGGCTGCTACGAGGTTTACGGCACGACCCCGCAGGGCGAACGGGTGGAGGCCTATTTCCATCCGGTGACGCTGGAAAAGCTCTATGTCGCGAGGCGCGGCAAGGTGCTGTTCCGCAAGCCGGGCTATTGAGGCCCGGCCGCGTCATGCTGCCTGACGCGACGAGCTGACGCGCCGGGCTGACATGCTGGGCACATGCTGCCCCCAACTCCCGCATTGACATTCCCGGGGCCGTGCTTAAACGCGGCTCCGGGCCACGCGGTCCCAACGCCGCGCGCGCTCTCTGCAAGGAGAAGCATGACATGACGATGATTGCCAAGCCGCAGGACAGGCCTGCGCGCCCCTTTTTCTCTTCCGGCCCGTGCGCCAAGCCGCCCGGCTGGTCCCTCGAAAAACTGTCGACCGAAAGCCTCGGCCGCTCGCATCGCGCCAAGATCGGCAAGGCGCGCCTTGGCTATGCGATCGATCTGATCCGCTCGGTGCTGCAAGTGCCCGACAGCCACCGCATCGGCATTGTGCCCGGCTCCGATACGGGTGCCATCGAAATGGCAATGTGGACGATGCTGGGTGCCCGCGGCGTCACCTGCATGGCATGGGAAAGCTTTGGCGAAGGCTGGATCACCGATGTCGTCAAGCAGCTCAAGCTTGATGCAACGCTGCTGCGCGCCGATTATGGCCAGCTGCCCGATCTCGCGGCCGTCAACTGGGATGATGATGTGATCTTCACCTGGAACGGCACCACATCCGGCGCGCGCGTGCCCGATGGAGACTGGATTGCCGATGATCGTGCCGGGCTTTCCTTCAACGATGCGACCAGCGCGGTCTTTGCCTATCCCATGCCGTGGGACAAGCTGGATGTGACCACCTTTTCCTTCCAGAAGGTGCTGGGCGGCGAAGGGGCGCATGGCGTCATCATCCTTGGCCCGCGTGCGGTCGAGCGGCTGGAAAGCCACACGCCCGCCTGGCCGCTGCCCAAGATTTTCCGCCTGATGTCGAAAGGCGCGCTGGCCGAAGGCATTTTCAAGGGCGAGACGATCAACACCCCTTCCATGCTGGTGATCGAAGATGTGATCTTCGCGCTCGAATGGGCGCAATCGCTGGGCGGGCTCGATGCGCTGATGGCGCGTTCGGATGCGAATGCCGCCGCGCTCGATGCCATCGTGGCCACGCGGGACTGGCTCGGCCATCTGGTCGCCGATCCGGCCATCCGCTCGCGCACCAGCATCTGCCTGACGGTGGCGGGTGCCGATGCCGACACCATCAAGAGGATGGCAGCGCTGCTCGAAGCCGAAGGTGCTGCCTATGACATTGCCGGCTATCGCGATGCCCCGCCGGGCCTGCGCATCTGGTGCGGTGCGACCGTGGATACGGCCGACATCACGGCGCTCGGCCCCTGGCTCGATTGGGCGCACGCCCAGGCCACCGCATAATCCCGTTCATCGCCGCCCGCTGATGATCGCCAAGCGCGCATCATCCGGCCAGCCCCCTATCAGGACAACAGACCATGACCAAACCCCGCATTCTCATTTCCGACAAGATGGACCCCAATGCCGCACAGATTTTCCGCGATCGCGGCTGCGAGGTGGATGAAATCACCGGCAAGACGCCAGAGGAGCTGAAGGCCATCATCGGCGATTATGATGGACTGGCCATCCGCAGCGCGACCAAGGTGACGAAAGAGATATTGGAAGCCGCAACCCGGCTGAAGGTGATCGGCCGCGCCGGGATCGGCGTCGATAATGTCGATATTCCGGCGGCATCTGCCAAGGGCGTCGTGGTGATGAACACCCCGTTCGGCAATTCGATCACCACGGCCGAACATGCAATCGCGCTCATTTTTGCGCTCGCCCGCCAGATCCCGGAGGCCAATGCGCGGACCCAGGCCGGCACCTGGCCGAAAAACGACTTCATGGGGGTGGAGCTGACCGGCAAGACCCTGGGCCTGATCGGCGCGGGCAATATCGGCAGCATCGTCGCGGCCCGTGCCCTCGGGCTGAGAATGAAGGTGGTGGCCTATGATCCCTTTCTCACGCCCGAACGCGCCATCGAAATGGGCGTGGAAAAGGCCGATCTCGATACGCTGCTGGCCAAGGCCGATTTCATCACGCTGCACACCCCGCTCACCGATCAGACCCGCAACATTCTGTCTGCCGCCAACATAGCCAAGTGCAAGCGCGGCGTGCGCATCGTGAACTGCGCGCGCGGCGGGCTGGTGGACGAAGCTGCGCTCAAGGAGGCGCTGGACAGCGGTCAGGTCGCCGGGGCTGCGCTCGACGTGTTTGCAACCGAACCGGCAAAGGAAAGCCCGCTGTTCGGCACGCCCAATTTCATCTGCACGCCGCATCTGGGCGCATCGACGAATGAGGCACAGGTCAATGTCGCGCTGCAGGTGGCCGAGCAGATGGCCGATTATCTGGTCAGCGGCGGGGTCACCAATGCGCTCAACATGCCGTCGCTCTCGGCCGAGGAAGCGCCCAAGCTGCGGCCCTATATGGCGCTGGCGCTCCAGCTTGGTTCGCTCGTTGGCCAGCTTGCGCATGATGATCTCGACAATATCGCGATCGAGGTCGAAGGTGCAGCGGCAGAGCTGAACATCAAGCCGATCACAGCGGCAGTGCTGACCGGCCTCATGCGCCGCTTTTCGGATGCAGTGAACATGGTCAACGCCCCCTATCTGGCGCGCGAACGCGGCCTTGATATCCGCGAGGTGCGGCATGACCGGGAAGGCAATTATCACACGCTGGTGCGCGTCACGGTGAACACGGCTGCCGGGCCGCGCTCGGTGGCGGGCACATTGTTTGGCAACAGTGCGCCCCGCCTGGTGGAGATTTTCGGCATCACGCTGGAGGCAGAGCTGGCCGGCAACATGCTCTATATCGTGAACGAGGATGCGCCGGGCTTCATCGGCCGGGTGGGCACCACGCTGGGCGATGCCGGGCTTAATATCGGCACGTTCAATCTCGGTCGCAGGGCCGCGGGCGGAGAGGCTGTGCTGCTGCTTTCCATGGACGATGAAATTCCGGAGCCGGTGCTGTGGCAGGTGTGCAAGCTGCCCGGCGTCAAGACCGTGAAAGCGCTGCGCTTTGACGGATAGGCCCGCATCGTCCCCGCAGCCTGCGCCCCCGCTCCTGCCCGAGGGGCTGCGCGACCGGCTTCCGCCCGCTGCCGAGGCCGCGGCGCGCATCAACCGGGCGATCCTCGATGTGCTCGCCAGCCATGGCTATGCCCGGGTTGCGCCGGCGCTCGCCGAATTTCGCGAGACGCTGGATGGCAGCAGCGATGATGCGCTGGCTGCGGCCGGGCTGGGCCGCGATCTGCTGCGTTTCACCGATCCCGTCTCGCAGCGCACGATTGCCATCCGCCCCGATATCACCACGCAGATCGGGCGCATTGCCATCAGCCGCATGGCCGATGCCCCCCGCCCGCTGCGCCTGTGCTATTCCGGCCAGGTGGTGAAATTGCGGGCGAGCCAGCTCCGCCCGGAGCGTGAGATGCTCCAGGTGGGGGCAGAGCTGATCGGCAAGGACAGCGTGGCCGCCGCGTGCGAGATTGCCCAGATTGCGGTGGAAGCTGTCGATCGCTGCGGCGCCGGCACGGTGACCGTGGATCTCACTTTGCCCGATCTGGTGTTTGCGCTGGCCGAAGAGGCGTGGCCCCTGCCTGCGCCCCTTGCGGAAAAAGTGCGTGCGCGCCTTGATGCCAAGGATGCAGGCGGGCTGGCCGCGCTCGGCCCGGATGCGGCCCGCTATCTGCCGCTGATCACGGCAACTGGCAGCTTTGACGCGGCTTTTGCGCGGCTCCGCACGCTGGATGGCGGCGCGGCGCTGGCGCAGCGGCTGGATGGGCTGGCGGCCGTCGCCGCGGCGCTGAGCAAGCGGGCGCGAGTCACGCTCGACCCCACCGAACGCCATGGCTTTGAATATCAGAGCTGGTTCGGCTTTTCGCTGTTTGTTGCGGGCCAATCCGATGCGATCGGCCGTGGCGGCAGCTATCGCCTGCGCCATGGCGATGGCCGGCACGAGGCGGCAACCGGATTTTCGCTCTATCCCGATCCGCTGATCGATGCCGGGCTTGGCCAGCCTGCGCGCAGCGAACGGCGCATCTTCATGCCGCTGGGCAGCGCCGCAGCGGATGGCGCACAGTTGCGCGCCGATGGCTGGATCACGCTGGGGCAGCTCGCGCCGGATGACGATGCGGCGACGCTCGGCTGCACCCACATCTGGTCGCACGGTGTGGCCACCCCGCTGTGAGTCGGCAGCGCGATGCCGAGCGAGACGGAACGATCTTGCGGCTTGGGAAGCGAAGCGCACCAGCGGTGACATGGCGGCAAACAGGCAACGAGAGCCAGCTTTTGGTTCCATCGGACGCGAACAGGCTCTCGCGTCAGCCCGCAGCCCGCCCGCCAAGCAGCCTCTGCAGCCGCGGCCGCAGGCGCAGAAACCCGGCATAGAGCCGGTCCAGCGCGCGCAGGATGATCGGCACGCGTGCCGCCAGCCCCAGCGGCCTGAGCACCGGGATTGCCCGCCACATCGCCGCAAAGGCCGCCGCGCCCTGGAGCATCGCCCCTCCCTCCTGCGCGTGCAGATTGGCGAGCATCAGCTGACGATCGAGCGGGCAGGGCTGATGCGGATCGGCGAGATCGACGAAATAGATCGCCCCGCGCGTATCGAGCCGGCGCATCAGCGCAATTTCGCGGATGCACAGCGGACATGCGCCATCATACCAGACTGTCACTTTCGGCATGGATGCCAGCCTAGCCGTGTCCAGGCCCGGCTGTCAGCCCCGCCCAAAGCCCAGCCAAAAGGCCAGCCCGGAATTCAGCGTGCGGCGATCCTGGCCATCAGGGCGCGCACCGCATCATTGCCGCCATAGCCGGGCGTGCCGAACTGGCGGTTGATCTCCATATGTGCCTTCAAGGCATTGCCCTCCATCGCCAGCGGCAGCAGCTGTGCCGATGCGCCCTTGGCGCGCAGCGCATCCGCGAGCGCCGTCGATTGCGCCTGTGCATCGGAGCGCACATCGGCATAGAGGAGCAGCCACTGCGGCACATCTGGTGCGCCGACATGCGCGATGGGTGACAATTCCCGTTGCCGCGCCGGATCCGTGCCAAATGCGGGAATATAGGTGCGCCGCGCCATGAATTTTCCCTTTTGCATCTGGGCGGCGACATCATAGGCCGCGCCATCGATCAATATTGTGCCCCTGATGGCGGAAAAGGCATCGCCGGCATAGCGCGGATCGGTGCTGACCAGAGCCGCCAGATGCGCGCCTGCGCTGTGGCCGAACAGCAGGATGCGATCCGGATCATAGCCGAGCCGGCTCGCTTCGCGGCGCAGCTGGCGCAAGGCGGCGCCCACATCGGCGGCCTGGCTTTCCACTGGCGCCTCGGGAAGCAGCCGATAGCCGACCGATGCAAAGGCCCATCCCTCGCCTGTGAACCAGGCGGGCTTGCTGTCCAGCAGCTCCGGCGCGCCTTTGGCCCAGCCGCCGCCATGCACGTAAACAGCCAGCGGCGGGCGCGCTCCACGCGCTGTGCGCCCGGCTTTGGGTGCGAAAAACAGGATGCGCTGCCGTGCATCCTGGCCATAGGACAGCGTCTCATCCGGCCTGGCCGCCGTGCGCCGCTGCTGATCCATGCGCGCACCTTCGCTGCCTGCGCGTGGGCGCCGGTCACGCCTGCGTTGCGGCCCGGCATCCGCTTGCGCAAGGGCAATGCGATCGAACCGCGGCTCGCCCTGGCATGTCGCGGCGGGGGCGGCTGGTTCTGCCAGCACGCAGGCCGCCATGATCATCGTCATCAACACCATTCATCATCTCCTGAAGGCTCGTATTGTCCACTGCCATGGCTGATGCAAGGCTGTCGCAGCCCGATGGCATGCATGTCGCAAAATTGTGCCAGGATTAACCCTGTGCCTGCTCCACAGGCCCCTTGGCGAGCGGGCACAGCGCCGCCACATAGGCAGAGATATGGCACGCCGCCCGCCCCAGCCCAGCACGCCCCGGCCTCCCGCGCATCGCCGCACGCAGCGGCCGGCCCGGCGCGCACGCAGAGTGCAGCTGCTCGCTGTCTTTGCCCTGCTGCTGCTGATCGGCGGGGTGGCAGGGTGGCAGTGGCTCAAGCGGCACCCACAGCATAATCCCTATGCGCCGTTCAGCCTGGCGCACCCGATCGGCTGGGCCACGGGTGGCAAGATTGCCGCCATGGGCGATGATCCCGCTCGCTGCTTTGCCGTGCTCGATGCGGCGGGCATCGCGGTCGAGCGCCTGCCGCCGATGGGCACCGGCGCCTGCCATGCGGATGCACGCGGGCGGCTATCGGGATCGGTGCCGGGGCTGGTGCCGCTGCGCCCGGCGGGTGCGGCACCCAGCTGCGCAGTGCAGATCGGCCTGATTCTGTGGCAGCGCAAGGTGGTGCAGCCCGCGGCCCGCCAGCATCTCGGCATGGCGGTGGTCGGCATCGAGCATATGGGCACCTATAATTGCCGCAGCATCGCGGGCAGCAGCACGCCGAGCGAGCACGCCACTGGCAACGCCATCGATATTTCCGCCTTCATCCTCGCCGATGGGCGGCGCGTGACGCTGCTCGATCACTGGGATGCGCCCGATGGCCGCAGCGCCTTTCTGAAGGCCGTGCGCGATGGCAGCTGCCCGCTGTTCAGCACGGTGCTCTCACCCGATTACAACCGGGCCCACGCCAACCATTTCCATTTCGATCAGGCGCAGCGCAGCGGCGGCTGGCGCGTGTGCGCATAAGGCCCGGGGGCGCAATCCGGAACGCAAAAAACTAGACCGTAAAGCTTTCGCCGCAGCCGCACGAACCCTTGGCATTGGGATTGGCAAACTGGAAGCCCGCGGCAAAATCATCCTCGACCCAGTCCATGGTGCTGCCGACAAGATAAAGCACTGAGCCGCCATCGATGAAAAAGGTGCCGCCCGGGGTTTCAATGCGTTCGTCAAAGGCGCTGGCCTCGGTCACATAATCGACCGAATAGGCAAGGCCGGAGCATCCGCGGCGCGGGGTCGACAGCTTCACCCCGATGGCACCATCGGGTGCGCCCTGCATCAGCGTGGCGATGCGCGCTTCGGCGGCGGGCGTGAGGGTGACAGCGGCAGGGCGCGGGCGGGCTTTGGCATCGGTCGTCATCACAGCATCCCCAGTTCGAGCCGTGCCTCATCGCTCATCTTGCCGGGATCCCACGGCGGATCCCACACCAGATTGACCTCCGCATCGCCAATGCCCGGCACGCTGCCCACGCGCAGCTCCACTTCGCCTGGCATGCTTTCGGCAACGGGGCAGTGCGGCGTCGTCAGCGTCATCGTGACCAGCGCATGGCCATCATCAATCTCGACATTGTAGATCAGGCCGAGATCATAGATGTTGACCGGAATTTCCGGATCATAAATCTCCTTCAGCGCCGCGATCACTGCTTCGCGCAGCGCATCATCGCCATCCGGCGCGGCCGGGGCGGGCTGCTGCGCCAGAAAGCCCTCCAGATAGTCCTTCTTGCGCGCCAGCATGTCACCCGCGCTTTCCACGGCATCCTGAACCCGCGCCTTGGGCGGTGGCGGCACGCCATCGACTGTTTCAATCCGGATCGTGTTGCTCATCCAAAAATCCTCGTCACCCGCTCCAGTCCGGCGATCAGCGCCGCAACATCGCTTTCGTCATTGTAAATCCCGAAGCTCGCCCGCGCCGTTGCCGGCACACCCAGATGCGCCATCAGCGGCTGCGCGCAATGGTGGCCCGCACGGATGGCGACGCCTTCCTCATCCAATATGGTGCCGATGTCGTGCGGATGCACTCCCTCCATCGCGAAGGATACGATGCCAGCCGCCTCTTCCGGGCCATAAAGCGTGATCGCATTGATCCGCCGCAGCGCCGCCCGCGTCTGGCGGACCAGCTCGGCCTCATGCGCTTGGATGGCGTCGAGCCCGATCGCCGAGACATAATCGATCGCCGCATGCAGCCCGATCGCTTCGATGATCGCAGGCGTGCCCGCCTCGAACCGCGTCGGCGCGGGCGCATAGGTGGTTTGTGCAAAGGTCACCCGGTCGATCATCGATCCGCCCCCCTGCCAGGGCGGCATCGCATCAAGCAGGCCCTTCTTCCCCCACAGCGCGCCGATGCCCGTCGGCCCGTAAAGCTTGTGCCCGGAAAAAACATAGAAATCGCAGCCCAGCGCCACCACATCCACCGGCACACGCGGCACCGCCTGGCAGCCATCGAGCAGCAGGCTTGCGCCCACGTGCTTCGCCAGCGCGGCGGCACGCGGCACATCAAGCACGCTGCCCAGCACATTGGAAACATGGGCAAGCGCGATCATGTCATGATCTGTCGTCAGCATCGCTTCGGCCGCGTCAAGGTCGATCCGGCCATCGGGCGTCAGCGGGCAGACGTCGATCTGCCAGCCCGCCAGCTGCCAGGGCACGATATTGCTGTGATGCTCCAGCTGGCTG
>CAZFYJ010000011.1:0-21228 GCA_964523215.1 uncultured Sphingomonadaceae bacterium
GGCGAACCGAACCTTTCCACTTTGCTTCGTGATGCCTCAGAATTTTGTACTTCTGATCGGATGACGTTGAAGCCTGACAAAGAGCTAGTTCAGCATCAACTCCTATAGCCATATGTTAAAGAATCCGGGATTCTCTAACATATCGGGTCTGACATGTTCGCCAGATTGGCATTTCCCCTCTCATTGAGAAGCCTTTTGATTACAGTTACGGATTCAGTTTCCACTCCCCCTTACCCCAATCTATCCAACGCCTCATCCAGCGCCTGCAAAAACCTTGACCGGTCGGCCTTGACAAAGGGCGCTGCCCCGCATCCCTATCCCCGGATGCCTCGGCCCTATCACCCCCCCTCACCCCACAGCTCTCCGATAGAGGTGCCAGCTGGCGTGGCCGAGCACGGGCAGCACCACGAGCAGCCCGGCGAACATCGGCAGCATCGCCAGCAGCAGCAGCGCGGCGATCAGCCCTGCCCAGCCCAGCATCACGCGGCGGTTCGCCCGGATCACGCCAAGGCTGGTGATGATCGCGCTGATGAAATCCACCTCGCGATCGACCAGCATCGGCAGGCTGATCACCGTGATGGCAAACAGCGCCAGTGCAAACAGCCCGCCCACAAGGCTCCCCACCAGCAGCATCAGCGCGAGATTGAGCGCAAAGCCGCGCCCGGCCGCGATATCCGCCAGCGCCAGCGCCAGGCTGCTCTCTCCCATGAAAATGGCATAGATGCCGTGCGCCAGGATCATCCAGAAGCTGAAGGCAACAAAGATGATGCCGCCCATGAGGATCAGCTGCTCATCCCCCCGCCCCTTGAGCGCGCCGAGCACCGCGCCCCAGCGCAGCGGCTCCTTTCGCTCGCGCCGGCGGCTGACCTCATAGAGGCCGACCGCGCTGAACGGCGCCAGCAGCGGAAACCCCGCCATCACCGGGATCAGCCACCAGCCTTGCCCGGCACGCGCGAGGCCGAAATAGATGACGAGCCCGCCGGCCACGTAAAAGGCCGCGAAAAACAGTCCAAAGCCGGGCGCGGCGCGGAAATCCTGCCATCCGGCAACAAGTGCGGCGCGGATATCGGCCATGGCCAGATCGCCTGCCACCGGCGCTGATGGCGCTGCATCCGTGCCGCTTTCGTGATTGGGGCTGGCCATGTTCATTGCGCATCTCCCAAGCTGAGCCCTGTTGAGGGGATGACAGGCTAATCCCGTTTTCAGTGCAAGCCAAGCCGGGCAACGCCGGGCGCAGCCGTCACCAAAGCTTCACAAAAGAGTCGCGCAGGGGAAATCATCCACGCCTAGCCGCCACCCGTCAGAAACAAGCAACAGGGCGGAAACAGCGATGCACATTCTCCTCAAAACCCCGCGACACACGCTTTCGGCACTGCTGCTGGCAAGCGCCGCCATCCTTCCGCAATCCCTTGCCGCGCAACAGCAAAATGCCGCCGACGATGGCAGCACCGGGGCCGCGGACGACAATGAAATCGTCGTCACCGGCAGCCGCCCGATTGCCGAATCCGAAGCCGCAGCCCTGCGCACGCAAAAGGAATCGCTGGCGCTGGTGACGGTTGCATCGGCCGATTCAGTCGGCCGCCTGCCCGATCAGAATGTTGCGCAGGCCGCGGGCCGCCTGCCCGGCCTTGCTGTCGAGCGCGATCAGGGCCAGGCGCGCTATATCTCGCTGCGCGGCGCGCCCAATTACTGGACGACGCTGTCGTTTGACGGGATCAACGTGGTCAGCCCCGAAGGCCGCGATGCCCGCTTTGACAGCATTCCTTCTGCCATCGCGTCCCAAATCGTCGTCACCAAGGCCGTCACACCGGATATGCCGGGCGAGACGATTTCGGGCAATGTGAACATCATCACCCGCAGCGCACTGGATTATAAGGGCTTTCGCGTTTCCGGAAAGCTCGGCGGCGGGCAGACCGAATATGGCACGCGCGGTGAGTATGAAGGTTCGCTCGTGCTCTCCAACACGTTCGAGACCAATATTGGCGAGATCGGGCTGCTCATTTCCGGCAGCTATTATGAGCGCAACATGATCACCGACAATTTCGAAACCGATTGGGAACAGGTGGCGCAGGATCGTCGGCCGGGCTTTGAAACCCGCTTCTGGGCGCGCGAAACCGAGAACAAGCTTTATCGCCTGACGCGCAAAAACTGGTCGCTGTCCGGTCGGCTCGATTTCAAGCCAGATAGCAACAATCTGTTTTCGGTGCGCAGCGTCTACACGATTTTCACCGATGACGAGGCGCGCGACAATTATATCTTTGATCTGGACGATCGCCAGGGCGATCTGGTGGTGAACACCGCCCCGTGCGCCATCGTGCCGAACGCCACGCCCACCACCTCGGGCTATGCCGATGTGTGCATTGGCAACACGCCGTTTCGCGGCACGGTTTATGGCATCGACATCAACCAGCGCTCCACCCTGCGGGCCTTCCGCCAATCGGTGTTCACCAACACGATCGAGGGCAAGCACAGCTTTGGCGATGGGTGGGATCTCGCCTGGCTTGGCAATTACACGCTGTCGAAGGATGATCGCAGCGTGGTCGGCGAAACGCGGTGGGACAGCCCCTCCACCCGCACATTGCGCCCGACGCTCGCCTATGATTTCACCAATCCGCTGCTGCACCGGGTGCAGCTGTTCACCACCAACCAGCTGAGCGGCCCGACCCGCTTTCAGGCCGGCACGCCAGTGACCGCGATCGACAGCTTTGCCAAGCCGCTGACGTCGTTCCGCTCGCTCGATGCGGTTGATCCGACCACGGCCTACACATTCAAGGTTGCGCTTTCGCGCGAGCTGGGCCTGTTTGGCGGCGAAGGCCGGATCAGCGCTGGCTTCCAGATCGATCAGCGCACCAAGAAAAACCGGGAACGTGATCTGCTGCTCAACACAGCAGCGCAGTTCGCAGCGGCCGGCATTGGCACGTCCTACGATCAATTTTCGATCGACACGCCGTTTCAAGGCAAGATCCCGCTTGGCTACAGCTTCCGCTATTTCAACACCGATGCAATGCGCGATTATCTTGCGCGCGCACGCACCATCGGAGCCTTCGCCCCGGTAACCGGCAACCAGTATAAGGTGACCGAAGAGGTGCTGGCCGGCTATCTGATGGCGCAGAGCCGGTTCGATTGGGGAAGCTTCATTGGCGGCGTCCGGGTGGAGCAAGTGACCAACAAGGGCGAATCCTTCGGCACCATTCCCGGCGTCTCCGGCCTGATCCGTGCTGAAAGCAGCAGCACGCTCGCTTTTCCTAGCCTGCATGTGAACGTCGATGTGACCGATACGCAAAAGCTGCGGATCGGCTTTACCAGCGGGGCGGCGCGCGCGGATTATGATCAGCTGCGGCCCAATGTCGTGGTGGATGATGCCAACCAGCGCATTTCCGGCGGCAATCCCGCGGTGAAGCCGGAGCGTGCTTATGGCGTTGATGCCTATTATGAGGTCTATGCGCGGCCTCAGGGCTATTTCATGCTCGGCGCGTTTTACAAGCGGGTGGAGGATGTGCTGTATACACAGCGTCGCACCTTTGGCTCTGACGCGCTCAATTTCAACGGGATCGACCGTTCGGGCTACGCATTTAGCGGGATCAACAATGCCGGGAAGGGGCGGCTTTATGGCTTTGAAGCAGCCTTCCAGGCGCAGCTGGAGCCCTATACCGAGCAGCTGGGCCTGCCCGATTGGCTGGGCGGCTTTGGCATCACCGCCAATGCCGTTTACAACAACAGCCGGGTGACCAAGCCTGCCATCACCGACAATGCCGGGGTGATCCTGGTCGCCGCACGGCGGGTGCCGCTTTCGGGCACGTCCGAAGTCTCCTACAATATCGGTGGCTATTATGAAAAATACGGCCTTTCAATCCGCCTGCAATATCAGAACCGCACCACCTATGCCGACGGCTTTGCCGATACGCTGAGCGATGCGGGCGACACTTATTGGGCGGCGGACGACGAGCTGGATTTTTCCGCCCGCTATGAATTCCTGAACGGCTTCGAAGTCTATTTTGATGCATCGAACCTGCTCAACAATCCCGGCCGCCGCTATTCGGAGCCGACCAACATCCTGAATGCACAGGGGATCGCGGCACAGCGCAACGGGAACTACACCATCGAATGGGAACGGTTCGGACGGCGCTATACCGGCGGTATCAGGGTGACCTTCTAAATGGCGCGCGACACCCTTTGGCAGAGCAACGGCGTGGCGACCGCGTTGGCGCTGCCGCTGCTGCTGCCGTTTTCGCTTTGCGGTGCAGCGCTGGCGCAAGGCGCGGAGGATGTGCCCGTCGAACAGGCCATCGCCGCGGCACTGCCTGCCTTCACCGTCGCGGCGACGCGCGAGACAACGCCAGTTGCGACGCTGGATGATGCAGCGGATGATCCCGCCATCTGGCGCAACCGCCGTGAACCCGAAAAAAGCCTGGTGATCGGGACAGACAAGCGCGCCGGAATCCATGTCTATGATCTGCAGGGCAAGGCGGTCAGCTTCACCCCCTCGCCCCGGCTCAATAATGTCGATCTGCGCGATCGCGTGATGATCGCGGGCAAGCGCGGCATCATCGTGGTGGCGAGCGACCGGCAGGATGTCGCGCGTGCGGCGATCGCCCTGTTCCGGCTCGATGTTGCGGCACGCCGCCTGGTGCCGCTGGCCACCTTGCCCGTGGGGCCGGGCGAAGCCTATGGCATGTGCCTGTGGCAGCGCGCGTCCGATGGTGCCATTCACGCCTTTCTCGTGCTGAAGGATGGCCGTATCGATCAGTTTGCGCTTGATCTGGCTGGCCCCGTGCCACGCGGCACACTGGTGCGGCAGATGAAGCTTGGCAGCCAGTCCGAAGGCTGTGTGGTGGATGATCGCACCGGCCTGCTTTATGTGGCAGAGGAAGATGTCGGCCTGTGGCGCTTTTCGGCCGATCCCGCGGCGTCGCGACTGCCCGAGGCGCTGGGCCGGGCAGATGGCCGCCAGCTTGTGGCCGACGCCGAAGGGCTGGCGATCATCCCCAAGGGCCGCACGGGCGGCTATTTGCTCGCATCGAGCCAGGGCGACAATGCCTATACGCTCTATGATCTGAAAAGCGGGGCCTATCTTACGCGCTTTCGCATCGGCAATGGGCGGGTGCGCACCAGCGCGGATGTGGATGGGGTGCAGGAAACCGACGGACTGGAATTTGTGCCGGGCCGCTTCGGGCCAGAATTTCCAAACGGGCTGCTGGTGGTCCAGGATGGCGACAACAGCCCGGAGGCGCAGAATTTCAAATATGTGTCGTGGCAACAGGTAATCCGCGCGATGCGCTGAGCCGCTGGCACTTCACGCCGGGACGCACTGACTTAATAGTGTAAGCAAAGTGCCACTGTGCTGCAAAGCTCTGTGGATAACTGCTCCCTCAGCATCGGGCTGTGCCCGAAATCGCAAGGGGAAGAATGATGGGACAATCTGCGTCGCTCACCCGGACCGCACAGAAAGCAGGTCCGTCCGTCCCCGATTGGCTCCAGAACAGCGAACCGCGCAGCTTTCGTCCCAAAACGCGCTATCGCACCATCTGGATTTCGGATATCCACCTTGGCACCAAGGGTTGCAATGCCACGATGCTGCTCGATTTTCTGCGCAGCGTCGAATGCCAGACGCTGTATCTGAACGGCGACATCATCGATGGCTGGCGGCTGCGCAAGGGCTGGTATTGGCCCGCTGCGCACAATGAGGTGGTGCGCTACATCCTCAAAATGGCGCATCGCGGCACGCGGGTCATTTATGTTGTCGGCAATCATGACGAGATGCTGCGCGATTATGCAGGCCTCGGCTTTGGCGGGGTGGAGCTGCACAACGAATATCTGCACGAAACCGCCGATGGCCGCACACTCCTGATTACGCATGGTGACGCGTTTGACAGCGTGGTGCTCTATGCCAAATGGCTCGCCTTCCTGGGCGACAAGGCCTACGCGATCCTGCTGCGCAGCAACATCTGGCTCAACAAGCTGCGTCGCCTGTTCAACCTGCCCTATTGGTCGCTTTCAGCGCACCTCAAGCGGCGGGTCAAAAATGCCGTGCAATATATCTGCGCATTCGAAGATGCCGTGGCGCACGAAGCGCAGCATCGCGGGGTCGATGGGGTCGTGTGCGGCCATATTCACAGCGCCGAAATCCGCCAGATCGGCAGCATCACCTATTATAATGATGGTGACTGGGTGGAAAGCTGCACCGCGCTGATCGAAAATCATGCCGGAGAGATGCGCATCATCGATTGGGCAGCACAGGTGCGTGCCGAAGAGGCAGGGCGCGGGCAGCAGGCCGCCGGCACCCAAGCCGCAGCTGAGGCAGCAGCGCCCGACACGGTTCCTGCGCTGTGAAGCTGATCATCGCGACGGATGCGTGGCTGCCGCAGGTCAATGGCGTGGTGCGCAGCCTTGCCACCACCATCGCGCTGCTGCGAGCGCGTGGCCTTGATGTGGAGCTGATCGAGCCGAGCCAGTTTCGCACCATGCCGATGCCGGGCTATCCCGAAATTCGCCTGGCGCTGTTTCCCGGCGTCAGGGTGCGGCGCAAATTGCGGCAATGGCAGCCGGATATTGTGCACATCGCCACGGAAGGGCCGATCGGCTGGGCCGTGCGGCGCTGGTGCATCGCCCACGCCATCCCCTTTACGACTGCCTTTCACACCCGCTTTCCCGATTATGCCGCGGTGCGCACGGGCCTCTCGCCGGAATGGTTCTGGCCGATCATGCGCCGCTTTCACAGCTGCTCTCAATCCGTTCTGGTGTCGACACACAGTCTGAAAGCAGAGCTTTCCGAGCGGGGCATTGGCCATGCCGCCTTGTGGTCGCGCGGGGTGGACCATGGCCTGTTCACGCCGCAAGGGCCGCGTCTGCCCGCAATGGCCAGATTGCCCCGGCCAGTGCTGCTGACGGTAGGCCGGATGGCCGTTGAGAAAAATGTCGAGGCATTTCTGCGCATGCCCATCATCGGCAGCAAGGTGGTGGTCGGAGACGGGCCGCATCTTGAGGCGCTCAAGCGTCGCTTTCCCGATGCATTTTATCTGGGCGCGCTGCATGGTGAAACACTGGCCAGCGCCTATCGCTCTGCCGATGCGTTCATCTTCCCCAGCCACACGGATACGTTTGGACTGGTGATGATCGAAGCCCTTGCCAGCGGCACGCCGGTTGCAGGCTTTCCGGTTGCGGGTCCGCTCGATGTGGTCGGCCGCAATGGCCGCGGGCCGCAGGAAAGGCTGATCGCGCCCGTGGGTGCCACGCATGCGGATCTGGCCATTGCCACCGAACGCGCGCTTGCCTGCAGCCGCGATGCCGTGGCCGCATATGGCCGCAGCTTCGATTGGGATTGCTGCACGGACCAGTTTCTTGATGCCCTGCATCGCGCCATCGGGGCCGGGGCGCGCGCCGCGCCGCCTGCCCCAGCGGCTGCCGACAGCAGGCGTGCCGCAGCACGCTGATCGCTCCCGGCGCGACCGCATCCGCTGTCATCCAACTGTCTTTTTTCCGCAATACGCAGTCAGGCTGATGGCACAACAGGCTTGCATATTGATTGTCGAAGACGATCAGGCATTGGTGGAGCTGCTGCGCTGGCACATGAGCCAGGCAGGCTTTCGAACGCTTGAAACCGGTGATGGCGAGGAAGCGCTGGCGCTGGTGCAGCAGGAGCAGCCCGATCTCGTCATTCTCGACTGGATGATTGCCAGCCTTTCCGGCATCGAGGTCTGCCGCCGGATCCGCCGGACGGCAGGCCAGGAAAATCTGCCCGTGATCATGCTCACTGCGCGGAGCTCTGAAGATGATCGGCTGCGCGGTTTGGAAATCGGTGCCGATGATTATGTGACCAAGCCCTTTTCGCCATCAGAGCTGGTGATGCGGGTGCGCGCGGTGCTGCGCCGCAGCCGCCCCGCCGTTTCGGGCGGCATGCTGAAGGTCGGCTCGATCGTGATGAATACCAGCGCCTATCAGGTCACACGCGATGGTCAGGTGCTGCAGCTTGCGCCCACGGAATATCGCATGCTGCGCTTTTTCATGGAGCGGCCCGGTCGTGTGCTTTCGCGCATGCAGCTGCTCGATGGCGTGTGGGGGCGCGAAGGGGAGATCGAGCTGCGTACGGTCGATGTCCATATCCGCCGTTTGCGCGCCGCGCTCAATGCCGGGGGCAAACCGGATCTGATCCGCACTGTGCGTGAAGCAGGTTACTCGCTGGACGAACCCGACAGCTGAGCCGGGCCCGCGCGCGTGATGATGCGCGCCGTGCCGCCAACTTGTTCGATTGCAATATCAGCATGATGATCGTGCGCGGCACGCATGCCGCACTTTTTCCCTTGCACTTGTCTTCAATTTGTCATTTCTTAGACTTCTTATCGTAATATTTTTGTCATCATACGGTAAAGAAGGAGGGGTGACATGCGGATTATCTTGCCGATGCTCGTGCTGGCTGCACCTGTGGCTGCCATGGCGCAAAGTGATGCGCAAAGGCCCGAATATGAGATTGGCTATGATCGCGGCGCGCTGGCCTATGAAGCGCTGATGAGCCAGCAGAACCGGCAGGCGATTGCCCTGCTGGCCCGGCAGCAGGATGCGCTGCGCAACGATCCGGCCTATCAGCTCAATCTCGGGCGCGCCTATCTGCGCACCGGCGATCTTGAAAAGGCGCAAGCGGCTTTTCAGGCTGCGCTTGACGTGCGTGATGATGTGACGTTGGTCTTGTCCAACGGGCGCGAACTCAGCTCCAAAAAGGCGGCGCGGATCGCGCTTGCCGAGGTTAAGGCGTTGAAAAAGAAGCGTCAGGCCTTGACTTCAAACTGACCAATGAGTGTCACTGAAGTTTAATGAAAGTTCCATCCGGGCGTAAAGTCGCCCCCCTATTGGCTTCACCTGAAGACGGGTGGGGCCAATTTTGATTCGCCGTACCAGTCGCTTCACGCCCGCTTCGGGTCCCATCAGGTGCGGAGAACCAGACATGAACACCCCACGCATTCGCGGATTGCTGCTTGCGGCCTCCGCCACGACTTTGCTTGCCGGCTGCGGCGCTGACGACATTGCTTCGCCGGGCACTGGCGGCAACATCACCATCAACAATCCGCCCCCTGCGCCTGCGCCGACGCCAACCCCGACACCGACCCCGACGGGCGCGACTCCGGCCACGGGCTGCCCGACCATATCTGATCCGCAAGGGCTTACCGACAGCGGCACCATCACCGGCCCGACCGGCACCTATCGCGTGTGCACCCTGCCCGCCCGCATCAACACCACCATCACCCTGCCCCGGATCTCCGGCCTGCTCTATCGCCTGGGCGGCCGCGTGGATGTCGGCACCGATCAAGGTCCTTCATCCACCAACACCGTGGTGACCCTCAATATCGAGCCGGGCGTGGTCCTGTTTGGTGGCACAGGCGTTTCGTGGCTGCACGTAAACCGCGGCAACCGCATCAACGCGGTGGGCACGGCAACACAGCCGATCATTTTCACCAGCCGGGATAATGTGCTCGGCCTGAACACCGACGAATCGAGCGGCCAGTGGGGCGGCGTGGTGCTGTCCGGCCGTGCGCCAATCACCGATTGCATTGCCCCTGCGGCAACGCCCGGCACCGCAGCGTGCGAACGCCAGGTGGAAGGCGCCGTCGACCCGGCCCTTTATGGCGGCTCCGTGCCGACCGACAATAGCGGCCGCATGAGCTTTGTTCAGATCCGCTATTCGGGCTTTGTGCTCTCCGGAAACAGCGAGCTGCAGGCGCTCACCACGGGCGGCACCGGCTCCGGCACGGTTCTCAACAACATCCAGACACACAACAGCTCTGACGATGCTGTCGAATTCTTCGGCGGCCGTGTGAATGCCCGCTATCTCGTGCTGACAGGCATGGAGGATGACGGCCTCGACACCGACACCGGCCTGAAGGCCAATATTCAGTATGTGATTGCAGCACAGCGCGCATCGTCCGGCGATTCGATCATCGAGGCTGACAGCGACAACGCGCTGGATGGCAATACACCGCGGCAGAATACGCGGGTTTCGAACTTCACCTTCATCCAGCGCGCAACCCCCGGCAACCAGGCCGCCATCCTGCTGCGCGGCGGCACGGATTACACGCTGGCCAACGGCGTGGTGGTCGCGCCGAACACGGCCTGCCTGCGCATCAGCCGCCCGCAGACCATTTCGGCAACGGTTGACCAAGCGATCGACGAAGCGGGCGCACCCGTGTTCCGCTCGGTCGTGATGCAGTGCGGCGCCACGCCGTTCCTCGGGGCCAACGGCGTCACCAATGCCGAGGTGCAGACGCTGTTCGGCAGCGGCAGCAACGGCAACAACGCCGCCTTCACCCCGACACTGACCGGCGGCTTCATCAACGGCGCGAACGAGACGGCCGTCACTGCATTCAATGCCGCAACCTTTGACCCCTTCTTCGAAACGCGAACCTATATCGGCGCGGTCCAGAATGCGGGCGACACTTGGTTTGCCGGCTGGACGTGCAACAGCGCGACGGCCAATTTCGGCACCACCAGCGGTGCCTGCACATCGCTGCCATCCTTCTGATTGCAGCATCGCCAGGGTGGCGGCGCCCGGTTCAAGGCTCCTCCGGCCTGCCGCCACCCACGGCATTCATTCCAAGGACAAATATCATGTTGAAACCATCGGCCCTGGTGCGCTTTTTGTTGCTTGGCACCGCATTGGCCACGCCCGGCCTTGCGCTCCTCGCGCTGGCGATGCCTGGCACGGCCTTTGCCCAGAGCCAGCAGGAGCCTCCCCCGGTCGAATCCCAGGAAGATGCTGCGCCAGCTGATGAGCCTCCGGCAGAAGAGGCTCCGCCTGAGGAAGAGCAGCCAACCGACGTCTCCATTCCCGGCGGCACGGAAATTGTCGTTCGCGGCGCACGCAGCCGCAATGTGGAGCGCAGCTCCACCCAGGTCGTGTCCGTGCTCTCGAGCGCCGATATCGCGCGCACTGGCGAAGGCGACATTGCCGGGGCGCTGCAGCGCGTGACCGGGCTGAGCGTGGTAGGCAACGGCTTTGTCTATGTGCGCGGTCTTGGCGATCGCTATTCGCTCGCGTTGCTCAACGGTTCTCCCCTGCCCAGCCCGGAGCCGCTGAAGCGGGTCGTGCCGCTCGATCTGTTTCCGACCAGCGTGATCGCATCCTCGCTGGTACAGAAAAGCTATTCGGCCAATTTCCCGGGCGAATTTGGCGGCGGGGTGATCAACCTGACCACCAAGGCCATCCCGCAGGACAGTTTTCTGACCGTGGGCGGCAGCATCAGCGCCAACAGCGAAACCACCAGCAAGCTCGGCTATACCTATTATGGCAGCTCGATCGACTGGACCGGCTTTACCAATGCCAATCGCGATCTTCCGCCTGCGCTATCCGCCTTTCTTGCAAGCGGGGAGCGGATCAGCACGGGTGCGGTCAACACCCAGGCCATTGCCGGTCAGCTGGTCAATGGTCGCAACTCGATTGTCCAGCGCAACAACAACATGCCAGCCAACGGCTCGTTCGGGCTGACGGGTGGCACCAGTTTCGACATTGGTGCCGATGCGACGCTCGGCATCATTGCCAATTTCGGCTACAGCAACAAATGGCGCACCCGCGACACGCTGCAGCAGACCGCAGCCACGCTCGACCTTTCGCAAAAGGAGCTCGATTTTCAGCGGGTGACGACCGAAAACCGCGTCGTCGTCAATGCCCTCATCGGCTACGGCATCGAAGTTGGCGACCAGAAGCTCCGCTGGACCAACCTGTATATCCGCGACACGCTGAAACAGGCGCGGCTGGGCGTCGGCACGCGGCAGACGACATCACCCATTGCCACCTTGCTGCAGCAGGATACGGCCTGGTTTGAGCGCCAGCTCACCAGTTCGCAAATCGTCGGCGAGTTCAAGCTTTCGGACGCGATCAACATGAACCTGCGGCTTGCCTATGCCAATTCGCAGCGCGAGGCACCCGGCGAATTCAGCTATGAATATTTTCGCAGCAATGTGGCGGGCGACCCCTTTGGCAATTTCTTCGTCAACCGGCTGAACAACGGGCAGCAAGGCAGCGCCGAGGTCGCCTATTCAGACCTCAATGAAAATCTCTATTCGGGCAGCCTTGATTTCGCGGTGAAGCCGACGGCCGACGTGACGGCCACCTTTGGCTACAGCTATTCGGATACCGAGCGCCGGGTGGAACGCCGCGATTTTCAGTTTCTCGCGCCCACCACCTTCCCAACCGCGGTTGCGCTGTTCCGCCCCGATTTCCTGCTGCAGCCCGATGTTATCAATTTCTATGGCATCAGCCTGATCGACGCCAACGAGGCCAACCCGGTTTTTGATGCGCGCCTGGTCAACCATGCAGGCTTTCTGCAGGTGCAGGCGCAGCTCGCAGATACAGTGAGCCTCAATACCGGTGTTCGCTTCGAGGCGGCGCGTCAGACAGTGCGGCCTGTGCAAGTGTTCACTGTGCCCACAGCATCGCTTGCCTCGACCGCGCTCGACCGGACCTATTGGCTGCCCGCCGCGACCGTGACGTGGGAGCTGGCTGATCAGATGCAGTTCCGCCTGAGCGCATCCAAGACCATCGCCCGCCCGCAATTTCGCGAGCTCATCTTCCAGAGCTATTTCGATCCGGAAAGCAACCGCCAGTTCCGCGGCAACCCGCTGCTGACCGATAGCCAGCTCTACAATGCCGAGGCGCGCTATGAATGGTATTTTGCTCGCGAGCAGCGCATAACGGCGGCGGCATTCTTCAAGCGCCTCGACAATCCGATCGAAGCATTTTCGAGCTTTGAAGATAACAGCGTGATCACCAGCTTTGCCAATGCGCCCAAGGCCGATCTTTACGGGGCTGAATTTGAGGTGCAGAAATATTTCGATCTTTCAGGCGATGGCGAGGGCGGCTTTTTCGCGGATCGTCGCGCTGTCCTGATCGCCAACTACACCTACAGCAAATCCAAGCTGCGCGTGCGCGCCAATGATCCTGTGGCAGTATTTGCTTCTTCGGCAACGCTGGCCACCGATTTCTTTCGCGATGGCGCGCCGCTCACCGGGCAGAGCGACCATCTGGTCAATCTCCAGCTCGGGCTGGAGAATACCGAGCGGCTTTCGCAGCAGACCCTGCTGCTGACCTATGCCAGCGACCGCGTTACCAGCCGCGGCGCGGGCGGCCAGCCCGATATCATCGAGCGCCCCGGTTTCCAGCTCGATTTCGTGCTGCGCGAGGGTGCCAAGCTGGCGGGCAAGGATATCGAAGTGAAGCTGGAACTGCGCAATCTGACCAATAATCGCTATCGCGAATTGCAGGAAAGCGGCGACAACCGCATCTTCTACAACCGTTATCGCGAAGGTTTCAGCGCGTCGTTCGGCATCGACATCACCTTCTGATGCAGCCGCGGCCGGGATTGGATGAAGGCGCGGGCAGGCGGCGTGGCGCGCCTCCGCCGCTTCGGGCAATCGCATCGGGGCGCTGATTCACGTTGCTGTCATAAACTTGCAATCTGAACGTCGCCAGACTGCAACATCGCCGCCCTAGCCCCTCCGGCAGCCACGCCGGAAAGGAGGCGATTCTGCCCGATTTTTCCATGTCTTTCAGCCGCCTGCGCAGCCAGAGGCATGCAGGCCACCAACCCCCTGTGCGGCGCGGCACATGGCTGGTGGCGGCAATGGGAGCGCTGTGCCTGCTGCTGGCGCTGCTCCTGATCGGGACGCTGATGGCACCGGCCGGCCCGATTGGCGGCTGGCAATATCGGCTGGCAGAGCCGATTGCCCCGGCGCAGCGCAGCGCCATTTTTGCAGCAAGCGATCCCTTTGTGCGCAGCGGCCTGGGCGCAACCGCGCCCATCACTGTGACGGCGCTTTCCCTCACATTGTTCGGAACGCGGCAAAGCCCCAGCGGCAGCGGCGGCAGCGCGATCCTCGCCGGATCGGATGGCGTGCAGCAAAGCTATGCCGTCGGCAGTGAAATTCAGCCCGGCGTGACCCTCACCCGCGTGGCCTTCGATCATGTCGTCATCACCCGCAACGGCACCGAAGAATCGCTGTTCATGGATCAATCCAAGCCTGCGGACAATGTGGGCGGCAGCAGCGGCAGCCCGGCAATGGCCCAGGCCGCGCCTTCAGGCCCGGCCGCAGCCAGCGGCGCCGATGGCGAAGTGCGCTTTGCCGCATCCGCGATCCAGCAGGCGGTCAGCGTCTCCCCCCGGCAAAGCGGCGGGCGCGTGACCGGGCTGATCGTCGCCCCCAGGGGGGATGGCGATCTGCTCCGCAGCATCGGCCTGCAAGCCGGCGACGTGATCAGCGCCATCAATGGCCGCCCGGTCAGCGCGGTGGGCGACATCGCCAGCGCCTTGCAACCAGGGAGCCGCGTCACACTCGAGGTGGAGCGCGGCGCACAGAAAATAGCAGTGGGAATCAGTCTCGAATGAAGCCTTCACCTTTTTGGCTCGCGCTTGCGCTGAGCTGTGCGGTGGCCACGCCATGGGCCGCGCAGGCGCAATATATGATCAACATGCGCGAAGCCGATATTCGCGCCTTTGTGCAGGATGCTGCGCGCATCACCGGGCAGACCTTCATCGTTGACAGCCGGGTGCAGGCAAAGATCTCCATCGTCACGGATCGGCCGCTATCGCGCAGCGAATATTTCGAGGTGTTTCTTTCCACGCTCAGGGCCAATGGCCTGGTTGCCGTGCCAATGCGCGGCGGCGGCTATCGCATTCAGCTGGCCGAGGGGGCGGCCACCCAGCCCGGCAAAGTCGGTAGCCAGACGGCACGCCCCAGCGAGTTCGTCACCGAAGTGTTCCGCCTGCGCTCGATTGATGCCGCCTCGGCTGTCGAAACGCTGCGCCCGCTGATCAGCAAGGAAGGCTCAATCACCGCCAATCGCAACGCCAACAGCCTCATCGTCGCCGATTATGCCGACAATATCCGTCGCATCCGCGATCTGGTGCGCCAGATCGACCGGGACAGCGCCGCGACCCAGACAGTCGTGCTCAAAAATGCGGGTGCGCGTGAAATCGCATCTGCATTGCAGGGGCTGGTCGCGCAGGGCAGCGGCGATGGCATCCGTGCGCCGATCGCCATTGCCGCGATAGACAGCAGCAACGCGCTCGTGCTGAGAGGTGATCCCGCCACGCTGTCCCGTTTTGCCGCGATCGCGCGTGAGCTGGACGAGCGAGCCCAATCGGGCAGCGAAATCCGCGTATACTGGCTCGAACATGCCAATGCCGAAACGCTGCTTGAAACGGTGCAGAGCCTGATTGTGCCGCAGGCCCAAATGCCCCAGCCGATGACCCAGCAGAGCGCGGCAGCAGCGTCGTCCCCCGCCGCCACAGCCGGCAACGGCGAAAGCGGCAGCGCGCCGACAGCATCGCCAGCGGCACCCGCGCCAATTGCTGCTGCCAGCGCGGCCGGGGGTGGCTCTGCGCTCGGATCGCGCAGCCCCATCATCGTCACTCGCTATGAAGGGGCCAATGCACTGATCATTGCCGCCAATCCCGATATGCAGCGCACGTTGGGCGAGCTGATCCGCCAGCTCGACAGCCGCCCGCCGCAGGTGCTGGTGGAGGCCATTGTCGTCGAAATCGGCAATGATGCGGCCCGAAGGCTGGGCGTGCAATTTCTGATCGGGGGTGAAAATGCGCCCTTTGCGGCGACCAATTATTCCAATGCCGTGCCCTCCATCCTCACCATCGGGGGCGCTGTGGCTGCCGAGGAATTGTCGCGCACCACCACCACGGTTAACGGCCAGACGACCACCACGACGACGACCAGCGCGCTCGGCAACAGTCTGCAGGAAGCGGCCGCCGCCTCGATCCTCTCTGCAACGGGGGGCTTTGCCGGGCTTGCGCTCGATATCGGGCGCGATGCGATTTTCGGCACCATCATCAATGCCGTGCAAAATGACACGCAAAGCAATCTGCTGGCCACGCCCCATGTCGTCACGCTCAACAACCAGAAGGCGAAATTCCTTGTTGGCCAGGAAGTGCCTGTGACCACGGGCGAGGCACTGTCCGGCAATTTCGACAATGCCTTTCGCACCGTGCAGCGCCAGGAAGTGGGCATCAAGCTGGAGGTGCTGCCGCAGGTCAACGAACAGGGCGATGTAAAGCTGTTTCTGAAGCAGGAAGTATCGAGCGTCGCCGGGCCGGTATCCCCCCGCTCGACCGACCTGATCCTCAACAAGCGCCAGTTTGAAACGACGCTGACGGTGCGCGACGGGCAGATCATGGCGATTGGCGGCCTGCTGAACGATGATGAACGCCGCACGATCGAGAAAATTCCGCTGCTCGGCGACATTCCCGTCATTGGCAAGTTGTTCCAGTCGAAAAGCCGGGCGCGGCGCAAGACAAATTTGATGGTGTTCATCCGCCCGACCATCATCCGCTCCCGCGCCGATGGGGACGCGATCACGGCGCGGCGCTATGGCTATGTGCGCGACATGCAGCGTGCGCGCAACCCCGATGAAGAGCCCGCCATCGATGCCCTGGTGCGCGACTATATGGGTGCCCTGCCGCCAGTCGCGCTGCCCGAGCAGCCGGGCGATTATCGCGCCGATCCTGCCGCTTCGCCCGCGCCCATGATGCGGCCCACTTATCCAAGTCAGGTGGCTCCCGTGCCAGTGCCGCCATCCAAGGCCCAGCCACCTAACGCCCTCTCATCGGAGGTCCCGCCAGCCCAGCCCGAAGCAAAGGAGCAGCAGCCATGAAGATCAAGCGCGGCATCGACGGCCCGGCAGCGATGGACGCAGCGATGGACGCAGCCATGGTTAGGACCAGCGCCGATGCGGATCGGGCAGAATCGGCCGCCGCAGCGGCGGAGTCAGGCTCGCAGGTTGGGGCACAGGCTGGGCCAGCGGGGCGGCTGGTCGCTGTTGATATTCCCTATGCCTTTGCGAAGAAATTCGGCGTTCTGGTGCTGGAGCATGGCCAGGATCAGATGAAGGTGGCGCTGCGCCAGGGTGCGGACCCGCTGTCGTTGCTCGAGGTGCGGCGGCATTTTGCCGTGCCGTTTGCGGTTGAGCTTGCCGAGCCGGCGCAATTTGATCGCTATCTGGCAGAGCATTATGCACTGGGTGGGGCAACGGCTGCGATTGTCGACGAATTTGCAGATAGCCCGGATGCGCTGGCCAATTTGCTGCCCAGTGCAGAAGATTTGCTGGAAAGCGCAGATGATGCGCCCGTGATCCGCCTCATCAACGGCATCATCGCAGAGGCCATCCGCCAGGGCGCATCCGATATCCATCTGGAGCCTTATGAGGCAAGCCTCGTCGTGCGCCTGCGCAATGATGGCGTGCTGCGCGAAAAGCTGCGCCTGCCAGCGAGCGTCGCGCCCGTGATCGTCAGCCGCATCAAGGTGATGGCGCGGCTCGATATTGCCGAACGGCGGGTGCCGCAGGATGGCCGCATCGGCCTGATGCTGGGCGGCAAGCATGTCGATGTGCGGGTCAGCACTTTGCCCAGCCGGGCTGGCGAGCGAGTGGTGCTGCGCGTGCTGGACAAGGAAAATACCGGCATGTCACTCAATCTGCTCGGCATGTCAGACAGTTGTCTGGATATCTTGCGGGCAGCGCTTGCCGAGCCCAATGGCATCATCCTCGTCACCGGCCCCACAGGATCGGGCAAGACCACCACCCTTTATGCCGGGCTCAAACAGCTGAACGACGGCAGCCGCAACATTCTCACGGTTGAAGATCCGGTCGAATATGCGCTCGACGGCATTGGCCAGACGCAGGTCAACGAAAAAGTGGGCATGACTTTTGCCGCCGGGCTGCGCGCCATATTGCGGCAGGACCCGGATGTGGTGATGGTGGGCGAAATCCGCGACCGCGAAACGGCCGAAATCGCAGTGCAGGCCGCCTTGACCGGGCATCTGGTGCTGAGCACCGTCCACACCAATGATGCGCTGGGCGCCGTCACCCGGCTGCGCGACATGAAGATTGAGCCGTTTCTGCTGGCTTCCACCCTGCGAGCTGTGATTGCCCAGCGGCTGGTGCGGCGGCTGTGCCAGCAATGCCGCCAGCCCGTGCAGTGCGACACTGGCATGGCCGCGTTGCTGGGCTTTGAGGCGGGAACGGTCGTTTATCAGCCGGTCGGCTGCCCGGCATGCAAGGGCCAGGGCTATCAGGGACGGATCGGCGTGTTCGAGGCCGTGCGCGTCGATGAAAATATCCGCAAGCTGATCAACAATGGCGGCGATGAGGCGATCCTGGCCAAACATGCCTTCATCCAGAATCCAAACATCGCCTCTGCGGCGCGCGCGCTGGTGAAAAGCGGAGAGACAACGCCGGAAGAGGCGATCCGCATCTCGCGCTCAGAAGACAGCCGCAATGCCTAGCTTTGCGTATCGCGCCGTGGATCGCAAAGGGGCCGTGCGCAGCGGGCATCTGAACGCGGCCAACGAAAATGTTGCACGCGCCCGGCTGGAGACAATGGATCTGCACATCATGGCGCTGGCGCCGGCCGAGCCGGCGCGCGGCGGCACGGGCAATGGCAGGGCGAGCGGCATTGGCGCCATCAGCCTCAGCCGCCGACGCACCAGGCTGAGCAGCAAGGAACTGACCCTGTTTTCACGCCAGCTGGCTTCGCTCGTGCAGGTCACTCCGCTGGAAGAGCTGCTGCGCAGCCTTTCGCACCAGCATGAAAGGCCGCATGTCCGCCGCATATTGGCCAATGTGCATGCCGGCATCGTGGAGGGGCAGCGCTTTGCCGACGCGCTGGGGCGCGAGGCAGCCAGCTTTCCTGCGCTTTATCGTGCCATGATCGCAGCGGGCGAGACATCGGGCGCGCTTGACGCGATCAGCGCACGGCTTGCGCTGCTGCTCGAACGCCAGGCACGGATGCGGGGCAAGCTGATTGGCGCGCTGGCCTATCCGGCGATCCTCGCGCTGGTTGCGTTGCTCGTTGTGGCCGCCCTGATGATTGCGGTGGTGCCGCGGGTGGTGGAGCAATTTGAGGATTCGCGCCAGCAGCTGCCCTTGATCACGCTGGCCGTGATGCGGCTTTCGCATTTTCTCGCGGCTTATTGGCACATCATCCTAGGCGGGATCGCGCTGGCGGCACTTATGCTGTGGCAGGCGGTGCGCATTGATGCCGTGCGCATGCGCGTGGACCGTGTCCTGCTGCGCCTCCCCTTCATCGGACGCCTGCTGCGCAATCTGCATGCCGCCCGCATGGCTCGCACGCTGGCGACGATGGTCTCAAGCCGGCTGCCTCTGCTTGACGGCCTGGTCCTCACGGGTGCAACGATCCACAATCGGGCGCTGGTCGCTGCCAATGCAGACATGGTGGAGATGGTGCGCACTGGCAGCAGCCTGGCTGTCGCGATGCGCAGCACTGGCATGTTTCCGCCCGTGCTGCTCAATCTTGTGGCAAGCGGCGAAGCATCCGGCCAGCTGGGCGACATGCTGGAACGCGCGGCCGATTATCTGGAACAGGAATTCGACAATTTCACGGCAACGGCCCTCGCCCTGCTGGAACCGATCATCATCGTCATCATGGGCGCGGTTGTTGCCCTCATCATTCTTTCCATCCTGCTGCCCATCCTGCAGCTGCAAAATCTGACGGGGATTTAGCCATGAAACATCTTGCCCGGATCATCCGCACGCGCCGTGCCCACGCCACGCCAACGCCCAATGGCTTCACGCTGGTGGAAATGCTGGTCGCCATCTTCATTGTCGGGCTGCTTGCGACGATCGTCGTCATCAATGTGCTGCCAAATCAGAAAAAGGCGATGGTGCAAAAAGCCCGTGCCGATATCGCCATTCTGGGCCAGGCAATGGAAAGCTACCGGCTCGACAATTTCACCTATCCCGATGCGGGCCAGGGGCTGCAGGCGCTGGTGACGCCGCCTGCCGGGGCCGCGGGCGGGCGCACCGAAGGCTATATCAAAAAGCTGCCCAACGACCCATGGGGGCGACCCTATCAATATAGCGTGCCGGGCCGCAACGGCGCGTTCGACATTTATTCGCTAGGTGCCGATGGCGCACCCGGCGGGCAGGATGACAATGCAGATATTTTTGCCGAATAGCCGGCGGTGCACGGCACAAGCGGGCTTTACGCTTGTTGAATTGCTGATCGTCCTGTTTCTGATCGGCATCGCCACCACCGCCGTGATGCTCGCATCCGGCGGTGCCGGACGTGCAGGGGCCAGCGAAGCTGAAAGGCTCGCCGCCCGCATGGCCGCGGCGCGCGATGCCGCTGTGATCGAAGGGCGCAGTCATGCCATCTGGGTGCGCGCATCGGGCTATGGCTTTGAGCGGCGCGAGGCCGACGGATGGCACGCCAGCACCGAACCGGCGCTTGCGCCTGCCATCTGGCCACGGGGCACTCAGGCCGCGATTGCGCCCGGCCAGACCCAGCGGATCATCTTCACGCCGAGCGGGCTGCCCGCAAACCCGGCGGCGATTCGCATCGTGACACCTGCCCAGGGGACCAGCTGGACCGTGCAGATCGATGCTGCAGGCGAGGTGACGCTTGCCCGCTAGTCGCCCTTTCTGGCCGCCCCGCACTGGCTTTACCTTGCTCGAAATGCTTGTGGCGCTGGGCATTTTTAGCCTTGCCGGCATCGCCATCATCAATCTGATGGGCCACAGCGTGCGCACCGCAGCGCTGCTTGGCGATCGCGCCTTGGCAAGCCAGGTGGCACAGAATCTGGCGATCGAGCGGATCACCGATCCGGCGGCACCGGCGCTGGGCCGCCAAACCGGCAGCGAGCGCAATGGCGGGCTCTCCTGGGCGTGGACCGTCGACACCAGCCGGACCGACGATGCCCGGCTGGTGCGCATCAACATCGCCGTGCGCGGCACAGGCCGGGCCGCAGGCCGCACCGCCCGCATCGAGCTGGTTCGCCCGGCCAGCACAACAGGCACGAGCGGGGGCGGCGCATGAACGCACGCCATTCGCGCACAGCCGGGCGAAACGGCTTTACGCTGGTCGAAATGCTCGTGGCTCTGGCGATTTTTTCGCTCATTTCAGTGGCCGGCGTCGCAATGCTGCAAAGCGCCAGCCGCACCCAGCTGGCCGTGAAGAACCGCCTTGCCGATACCGGGCGCGAGGGGCGCGCCATTGCGCTGATCGAAGCCGATCTGGCGCAAAGCGTGGCCCGGGCGCCGCGCCGCAACGGCCAGATCATGCCTGCCTTTGCAACCGCCGATCCTGCCGTGCCCGGCATGCTCTTTGCCGTGACCCGCAGCGGCTATGCAGGCGTGCCAGAGCGTCCGGGGCTGGCGCGCATTGCCTATGGCCT
This sequence comes from uncultured Sphingomonadaceae bacterium, assembly GCA_964523215.1. Lineage (GTDB taxonomy): Bacteria > Pseudomonadota > Alphaproteobacteria > Sphingomonadales > Sphingomonadaceae > CAZFYJ01. Next base: position 21,184 of record CAZFYJ010000011.1, read on the forward strand.
TGCCGAAGGCGCGCTGGTTCGCATCGAGCTCGATGCACGCGGCAA
>CAZFYJ010000012.1:0-864 GCA_964523215.1 uncultured Sphingomonadaceae bacterium
GCGCGATCCTCAGCTACATCATGTGCAAGGCGATGAACCGCAGCTTCATCAGCGTGATTGCAGGCGGCTTTGGCGCGGAGGCGGGAGCCTCCAGCGGAGAAGCCAAGGAACAGCGGCCCTGGAAACGCGGCAGCGCGGAAGATGCGGCCTATATGATGAGCCAGGCCGAAAGCGTGATTATCGTGCCCGGCTATGGCATGGCTGTGGCGCAGGCGCAGCATATCCTGCGCGAAATGGCGGACCTGCTGAAAAAGGAGGGCGTCAGCGTCAAATATGCGATCCACCCGGTCGCAGGGCGCATGCCCGGCCATATGAACGTGCTGCTGGCCGAAGCGAATGTCCCCTATGACGAGGTGTTCGAGCTGGAGGATATCAACAGCGAATTTGCGCAGACCGACGTCGCCTTCATCATCGGCGCGAACGATGTGGTCAATCCGGCGGCGAAGACGGACAAAAGCTCGCCCATCTACGGCATGCCGGTCTTTGATGTGGACAAGGCAAAGACCGTGTTCTTCATCAAGCGCAGCATGGGCGGCGTGGGCTATGCCGGCGTCGACAATGATGTCTTCTACATGGATCAGACGATGATGCTGCTGGCGGATGCCAAGAAGATGGTCGAGGATATCGTGAAGGCCTTGCAGCACTGATCGGCTTCGCGCTATTGCCGCGCTGATCACACGCCCGGCACATTTTCCGGGCATTTTGGCTTGCAGGACAAGATGATGCGCACATTGGGACTGATCGGCGGCATGAGCTGGGCCTCGACCGAGCTCTATTATCGCCATATCAACAAGGGCGTGCAACGCCGCGCAGGCGGCATGTGCAGCGCGCCTTTGCTGATCGAAAGCCTGAATTTCTGCGATC
>CAZFYJ010000012.1:874-21158 GCA_964523215.1 uncultured Sphingomonadaceae bacterium
TGGGGTGGAGGGGGGGGTGCGGAGGGAGAGGAGGCTGGAGGCGGCAGGGGCAAGCGCATTGCTGATCTGCGCCAACAGCATGCACAAGGTGTATGATGCCGTGGCGGGCGAAGTTGGCATTCCGATCCTCCACATTGTCGATCCGCTGGGTGCGCGGATGAAGGCCGACGGCATCAAATCGGCCGCGCTGATTGGCACCAGCAATGTGATGGCAGAGCCATGGTATCGCCAGCGGCTGGTGAGCCATGGCGTGACCCTGGCCCCCAATGAGGCCGCTTATGCCGCAATGATGGATCGTATCATCTACGACGAACTGATGTATGGTCGGGTGAACAAGGCATCCGAGCGCGATCTCAAGACGCTGCTGACGCGCTTTGACCAGCAGGATATTGATGCGGTCGTGCTGGGCTGCACCGAGCTGGTGATGCTGGTCGATACCAAGGCCAATGTTCTACCGGTTTACGACAGCACCGAATTGCACGCAGCCGCAGGAGTTGACTGGATATTGGGGAATACCCCCTAGGGCGATGCTTCCGGCCCTGATAGTGAGGGAAACTGGTGTCGATGAAGTCCCTTGCCATTGTTGCCGCGTTGCTGTGGCTGGCCTGCTGTCCGGCCACGGCGCTGCGGGCCCATCCTGCGCCTCCGGCTGGCTGGCTGGCCGAACCCAACAGCAATGGCACCGAATATATCGGGCCGGGCGAGCGTGAGCTGGTCAACGCCACGGAATTTGTTGATCAGCCCAATATCGTGACCGAGGACGTGGCCCGCAAAATGCTGAACGGGCTTGCGCGATCGGGTTGTGCAACTTCGGCAACCACCAAAAATCTCTATGGCGGCCAGGCCGTTCAGCTCGACAGCCGATCTGCCTCGCATCTGTGCACCGTGATTGCGGGGCGCGCGGGCGGCGTTTTTCACCTGATTGTTGCCGTGACGGATCTGCGCGCGGGCACGCAGAATGCCGGGCCGTTCGCATCCGCGCTCGCCCGCCATTATTTTGCCGGCAACGCCCCGTTGCCGCCCGCGGCGCAGGCGCCTGCCCGGCAACGTGATGCCGCTCCGCCGGCTGCACTGCCTGCCAAAGGGGGCGGTGCCATTCTTGCGCCGGTCCGATCATCCGGAACCGAAGGGATATGGGTGGGCCTTTCACTGCGGACGGTCTATGATCCGGTAACCGCGGTCAGGCTTGAATATGGCACGGATTATCTGGTGTTGACGCGGGGCGGCTATTTCATGCGGGATGTGCCCGATGAAGCGGGCTTCACCGATCAGGCGGCGATCCAGATGGCCGCAAAAAGCCCGGATCGGGCAGGGCGAGTCACCGTTCAGGGCGCAAACCTGCTGCTGCGCTTTGCCTCGGGCGAGACGATGATCGCGAAGGGCACTGGGCAGGGCGCAAACCGGACCTACCGGCTCGACAATGTCGATTTCAGCCCGAAGCTCCTGTTTCGCGATGGAACGATGCTGAACGGGAGCTATTCCAGCACGCGCATCACCCGCACCGGCACCGAATCATTCGTCGTGGGCGATACAGACCTTGTCTTCACCCGCGACGGGCGCTTTGCCAAAGGTGGCAATGTCACCATTTCAGGCGGGTTTTATTCGATCATCGGAGGCGATGCGCGCAACAGCGGCACCTATTTCGTCAAGGACAGCGCCGTCCATCTACGCTACGGCAGCGGGCAGACCGAAACCCTCTCAATGTGGGCGGAAAAGCCCAATGACGTGATCTGGTTCAACGGCGAAATGCACAAGCTTCCGAGCGAAGAATAGATTGCGCAGACGCCTGCAACCGCGCAATAGGCGCCTATGGCAGACCTCGTCCTTTATGATTATTGGCGCTCGTCAGCGGCTTATCGCGTGCGCATTGCTTTGCAGTTGAAGCATGTGGCGCATGACATTGTGGACATCAGCCTTGTCGATGCGGCGCACAAGTCTCCTGACTATATCGCGCGCAACCCCCAGGGTCTTGTGCCTGCGCTCGATATCGGCGGCACGGTGATCGCACAGTCGGTGGCAATCATCGACTGGCTGGAGAGCATTGCGCCCGAGCCCCGGCTGATCCCGGCCGATCCGCTGGCGCGGGCCCGGGTGCTGGCACAGGCGCTGATCATTGCGGCGGATATTCATCCGATCAACAATCTGCGCGTCCTCAAATATCTCAAGACGCTCGGCCACAGCCAGGACGAGATTGACCGATGGATCCGCCACTGGGTGACAGAGGGATTTGCCGCGCTGGAGGCGCAGGCACCCGAAAGCGGGCTTTTTGGCGGCGATGCACCCAATCTGGTCGATGTCGTGCTGGTGCCGCAGCTCTACAATGCCCGCCGGTTCGAAACCGATCTGGCGGCCTTTCCCCGGCTCGTGCGGATCGATGCTGCGCTTACGGCACTGCCTGCCTTCGCGGCTGCACATCCGGATCGTGTCAAGCCTGCGGAATGACGCAGGCGTCACTCTTTGCGATGGCGGCAGCCCTGCTGGCGCCGCTGCCCGCCGCAGCGCAGGCAGGTGAAGATGCCGAAGCGGAGGATGACGCGCGTCCGATCCTGCTTTATCACCCGCCCCAGGAAACCATCATCATTGTGCAGGGCGGCGTCTTGACGCCCAATGATGCCGATCGGGTGGCAGACAGCATTCTCATCCGTGGCGGTGCCGATGCGCCCGGCGAGCGGACGGAAAATCTGGTCCGCGCCATTCCGGGGCTTGCGCAGTTTCGCCGCAGCGACGGGCGCAGTGCCAACCCGACGAGCCAGGGCCTGACGCTGCGGGGGCTGGGCGGAAATGCAGCCAGCCGGGTCGCCGTGCTGCTCGATGCCGTGCCACAGGCGGATCCCTTTGGCGGCTGGATCAACTGGGGCCTGTTTGATGCGCTGCCGATTGGCGGGGTGCGGCTGGTGCGTGGCGGCAGCGGGGCGGAGGGCAGCGGCGCAATGGCGGGAACGCTGTCGCTCTACAGCCGGATGGCACGCGAAATTGAGGCTGATGCTGCGCTGGGCTCGCGCGGCGGCGTCGATCTGCGCGGCGCAGGTGGCCTCGATCTGGGAACAGGCATCGTCAGCTTGTCTGGCCGCTATCAGTCGGGCGACGGGTTTCAGCCGGTGCGTGGTGCCAGCGCGGGCGCGGCTGACCGGCGTGCCCCCTATCGGCAGTGGGGCGGCGGGCTGCGGGCGCAGATCGACACTGGCAACGCCGGCCGCCTTGAGGTTGCGGTGCGCGGCGCGAACGACCGGCGCGATCGCGGGCTGGATTTCACGCAGAGCGAGATCGGCGCGATCGATGCATCGCTGCGCTATCTGCGCGATCCGACACCTTATGATGGCTGGCAATTCAGCCTCCTGGGCTATGCGCAGCTGCGCAACTTCGAATCGCAATTTGCGGTGCTGGCACCCGGCCGGAGCACGGCATCACCGACGCTGTTTCAGCGCGTTCCCGCGCTTGGATATGGCTTGCGTGCAGAGATTGCACCTGCATTGCCCGGCGGCAATCCGCTGCGCTTTGGCCTTGATTACCGGGCCAGCCGCGGGGCGACGCGCGAGCAGTTCACGTTCACCGGTCTTCGGCCGCAGCGGCAGCGGCGCGCCGGGGGCAGCAGCGACATCTGGGGCTTGCGTGCCGAATATGGCGACATCATCAGCCGCCACCGGATGACAGACAGCAGCCTTGCCGTTTCGGCCCGGCTTGATCGCTGGACACTGGGCGAAGGCCGTCTGACCGAAAGCGACATTGGGGGCGTGACGCGCCAGGATCTGCCCTTTGCCAGCCGCACCGGATGGGAGCCGAGCGCGCGCATCGGTTTTGGCTGGACCGATCAGCGATTGAGCCTGCGCAGCGCCGCCTATCGCAGCTGGCGGCTGCCCACCCTGAATGAGCTATATCGCCCGTTTCGCGCTGGCAGCGATGCTGTTGCCGCCAATGCAGCACTGTCGCCAGAGCGGCTGTGGGGCTTTGAAACCGGCATCGATTATGCAGGAGAGCCGCTCAGCATCAGCGCGACGGCATATTGGAACCGCCTCGGCGGGGCGGTTGCCAATGTCACCCAGGGAAGCGGGCCGGGCGTCTTTCCGCAGGTCGGCTTTGTGGCCGCTGGCGGGCGCTATCTTGTGCGGCGCAATCTGGATGCCATCATCAGCCGCGGCGTTGACGTTTCGGCCGAATATACGGGCAGCTGGGTCACCATCCAGGCCGCCTATGCCTATGTTGATGCCCGGGTTGACGCGCCCGGCGCGGGGCTGGGCCAGGCGGTCGGCCTTGATGGATTGCGGCCTGCGCAAGTGGCGCGGCACAGCGCAACGGGATCGATCAAGTGGCAGCGCAGCCGCGCCGCCGCCATGCTGGAGCTCCGCTATGCCGGAGCGCAATTTGAGGATGATCAGAACAGGCTGCGGCTGAAGCCTGCGGTCACGGCAGATCTGCTTGCCAGCTACCGCGTCAGCAACCGGATCACGGCGTTGTTGCGTGTTGAGAACCTGCTTGATGCACAGCTACCGGTCAGCCTGTCAGGTGCCGGCATCGTCGAACAGGGGCCGCCGCGCACACTGTGGTTTGCGCTGCGGTTCGGCGTCGAATAGGAGCAGCGGATGACCGATCCCATTCGCCTTGCCGAGTTTCTTCCCTATCAGCTGTCGGTTGCCTCCAATGCTGTCAGCCAGCTGATTGCCCGCGAATATCAGGCGCGCTTTGGCATCAGCATATCCGAATGGCGCCTGATCGCCGTGCTAGGCCAGGGCGCTGCGATGACGCAGACCGCGCTGGTCGCGGCAACGCGGATGGACAAGGTTACCGTCAGCCGCGCCACCAAATCGCTGGTTGCGCGTGGCCTGCTGAACCGGGCTCCGAGCGAAACCGACGGCCGCTCGCACCACCTCCAGCTCAGCGACGACGGGAAGCGGCTCTATGCCGATGTCGTGCCCGCTGCCTTGCGGATTGAACGCGCCATTTTGGCAGAGCTGCCGCCGCAGCAGCATGAGCAGCTCAGCCAGTTGCTGGCGGATATCACTCAGGTGGCCGATCGGCTGCATGAGCGGCTTTAGCGACGCACGGGCACCCGGACCAGCCTCGCAGCTTGATCCCTCTATTTGTCGAAATCATTGGCGGGCTTGCCGATGGGCGTTCCCGCATCTTTCGGGGTTCGGGCCTCCAGCGCCTTGAGCCAGACGTCAGTGGCCTTGCCATAGCTTGCCTGCGGTCCGGATGCCGGAAATCTGCGCCCGCTTTCCCAGCCTTCGATCATGCCATGCGCCTCCTTCACCGCGGCATCGAGCGGCTGCGGCTTGCGCATTGCGTGGTTGAGCAGCGCATCTCCGAAGAATGTCCAGTCGTTGCTGGCCGCACAGCCAAAGCTGCTGCGTGTCGCGGATGCCGCCGTCAGCACAATGCTGTTGTCATTGGCAAGGGCAGGCACGAAGACGCCGGAAAAGCAGGCCGAAATGATGACCATGCGCCGCTGGAAGCCAATGCCGTCCAGCATCCTGCTCATATGCGGCGGCGCGATCAGCCCCAGCCCCTTGTCACTGTCCTTGTAGACAAGGCCGACATTGGGGTCGCCATGGCTGGTGGTGAAGAGGATCAGCACGTCCTCCTTCAGATCCATTTTCGCGGCAATGGCGCTCAGCGCGCTTGCGAGCATTGGCGGCGAGCCCTGCGGCGCAGCGCCATTGGCGCCGGTCACAAGCGTGAGCGTTCGCCCGGCTGCATCATAGCGGCGCGCCAGCACATTGGCTGCCTCGCTCGCTTCCTTGGTGAACACTCCGTCCGCATCGAGCCCGATGGCGACAACATAGGCATCGATCACGCCGGGCCGCTGCGGCTTCAGCGCATCCACGGCCGTTTGCAGCTTGCGATACTGATCCATCGCCCAGCCAGGCTCACGATCCTGCTCCATGGTCCAGCCGCGCGCAGCGGAACCAGCCGGATCCGAAAGCCCGACACCCTGGGCGTCTGCAGCCGTCGAGCAACACAGCAATAGGGCTGCGCCAACCATCATCTGCATCATTTTCATGGCATGCCCCTCATGTTGCGGTTTCGCACATAGGGGCATGCTTTGGCCGCTGGCGCAAGCCGGAAAAATGCGCAGTCGCAGCTGTGCCGCTTACCAGGGATTGGTGTAGCGCACATTCCAGTCAGGATGGCCCGCAGGTGTCGAATAGCTGCTAAAGGGCGCCGCGTTGAAGCGGTTGTCGATCACCGGCTGGAGGCCAAAAAAGCCGCGCTCTTCGAATTCTCTCTTCGATGTGCCGTTGCCCATGGTGTTGAGATCACGCAGCGGACCTGCGCCAAATTGGCGGCCCAGTGTCCAATCCGTATCGTGGCCCATCGCAATGCGGCTGGCCACGCCAGGGTAGATGCCACTGGGCTGAATCTTGGGGCCGTTGCCGGCGGTTCCGCCAAAGGGATCATTTTCGCGCCACCAGCTCGCCGGTATCCGCCCGCCTGTGCGCGCTTCGGCAGCCTGTGACCAGGCAACATGCGCCGGGCTGTTGTAATAGCCCATTTCCCGCGAGTCAGCGCGCAGCTCTTCAGTTGTTTTCTTCTGAAAATCAATGTTTTCACGATTGATACGCACAGAAGCATCGCTCATCAGCTGGTTCAGTTCGGCGCGGTTTCTGGTGTTCAAGCTGCCCAGCTCACTGCCCTGCAGTTCGCGCACGGAAATCTCGATGTTGCGGCTGTTGTCGATGACGCCAAGCACATTCTCCACGGGTGCCTGAACCTTGATATTGTGGCGCGTGCCCCAATTGGCATTGCCGCTTTGCATTGCAAGCAGCTCGAGACTGCTCGGCTGATCGCGCAGCTGATCGATCGCGGTTCCCTGGGTGAAGCGGTCTAGCCCGGTGGGCGCGATGGCACCCGAACCGAAGTTGGACGCAAAATTGCTGTCGAACGTCGTGGTTTGCGGCGGCACGGATTGTATCGTCGTCATCACACACTCCCTACTTGCAACCCTGTCAACAGCGGCGTGACAGATGCAGGATGTGCTGTAACTAAACGAATCGTTTAGGATCAAAACGGGAACAAATGAGGAGAGGCTGGGCTAATGCCCAGCCTCTCACTCCAATTTTATGTTGCGTCAATTAGTTAGGCGATAGCAGTGGTGCGCTCGCAAACCTACATGTTCTTCAGTGCATCGCCAAGTGCGCAGGCAGCCGGCCCCAAAATCACGACGAACAGCACGGGCAGAATGAACAGGATCAGCGGCACGGTCATGATCGCGGGCAGGCGCGCGGCCTTTTCCTCGGCGCGCATCATCCGCTCGTTGCGATATTCAGCAGCAAGCACACGCAGGGCAGAGGCCAGCGGTGTCCCGTATTTTTCCGTCTGCACCATCGTGGTCGTCACGCCCTTGATATTGTCGAGATTGACCCGGTAGTTCAGATTTTCAAAGGCCTGCCGCCGCTCGGTCAGAAAGCCGAGTTCGATCGAGGTGAGTGCAAATTCCTCGCCCAGTTCGGGGTAGGCACGGCCCAGTTCCTTGGCGACACGGGCAAAGCTTGCATCCACGGTGAGGCCCGCTTCAGCGCAGATGACCATCAGGTCGATGGCATCAGGCAGCCCTTTGCGGATGGCATCGGTGCGCTTTGAGCGCAGGTTGTTCACCCACAAATCCGGCCCTTTATAGGCGACGATCAACGTGATGATCAGCGTTGCGGAACGCTTCATCGGAGACATGGTCGGCCACAGTTCGACGCCATAGATCAGGATCGCCATCACCGCACCCAGCACGATCGGCGCGACCAGACGACCGAACACGATGGCAAAGGCCAGATCTTTCGATCGCATGCCGGCCTGGGCGAGGCGCTGCTGAATGTCGGCGAGCTGGCTATCCTGCAGCATCTTCATCGACGACAGGATCGAACGCATCTTGTCGGTCGTCTCGTTCTTGCGCACCAGCTTTGCGCGGCGCTTGGCCGTGGAGACGGTGATCCCGGCTTTAAGCTGCTCGCGCCGCTCGTTCAGCGCCTTCACGCGCTTTGCCATCGGATCGCGCACGGTCGTCGCGCCATAAATGGCCACGATCACGGCCAGAACGCCGATTGCTGCGAGGACAGTCGCTGCCCAGATAACGTTGATGCCGAGGATGGTCAGACCTGGCGTCGCGACGGGAGCAAAACTTGCGAATATCATTGCCATTGCTCCCTGCTCAGATTTCGAAGCTGATCATCTGTTTCATGATGAATGCGCCGATGCCCATCCAGATCAGTGCGCCGCCGCCGGCAACCATCAACCGTGTTTCAACGAAGAAGCCGGCCACATATTCGGGGTTCATGTACCACACGATCGCGAACACGAAGAAGGGCAGGGCACCAACGATGTAGGCCGATGCCTTGGCCTCGGACGACATGGCCTTGATCTTGAGCTTCATCTGCGCGCGCTTGCGCAGCACATCAGAGAGATTGCTCAGCGTTTCGGCCAGGTTGCCCCCAGTTTCGCGCTGAATGGCGAGGGTGATGCCGAAAAACTGGAATTCGGGGGTGGTGATCATCTCGGCGGATTCCTGAAGCGCCTGCTCCATTGTCTTGCCGATCTTGATCCGCTCCGTCACCAGCTTGAATTCCTCGCCCACGGGCCCCGGAATTTCGCTGCTGACGACGCCCAGCGTCTCCGAAATCGGAAGGCCGGAGCGCAGACCGCGCACAAGCAGATCGATCGCATCAGGAAAGCGATCGTTGAACTTGGTGATCCGCTTTTTGATCCAGCTGCCGATCACCATGTGCGGCAGGCCCAGGCCAACGCCAAGGCCGATCAGCACGGCCAGCATCACCGGCGCACCTTCTGCCCAGAGCAGGGCGGCGACCACCGCAAACAGCGCTGCATTGACCGCGAGATAATTGATAAGCGGGATGTTCTTGCCTGTGCGGCGCAGGCGCTTTTCCAGCTCCTCGCGGTTCGGCAGCGCATCAGTGAGGCCGCTTGCTCGGGTCGGCATGCGGGTTGCGATGGTCTTGCGCATCTGCGCGGCCATGGCTGCCTCGCCCGATTGGCTGTGGCGATCGCGGATGTCCGTCAGCCGCCGTCCTTGCGCCTTGCCGACAGATGGGCCGGAAAACGCCGCAATAAGCATGAACAGCACCAGGAATACGGCGCCTGCCAATATCAGTATCTGAACATTCGGCATCCTAAGCTCACCTCATCGCATGGCAGGAAAGGCGGGTCGTCACGCGCTGCGATAACGCCCCGCCACGTTCCGGTTATTCGGCCTTCTTTTCCGCTTTTGCGGGCAGCAGGGATTTCAGGCTGATCTTGCCGAGCAGCGATGTGCCGCCCGCGGTCTTCTTGCCTGTGGCGGCTGCGGCACCAGCGCTATCCGCGCCATCATCCTGAGCCGCCAGCATTTTTGCGAGCGCAAGCATCTGCTGGCCGAGCTTGGCGGAGCGGGCAATTTCTGCCAGCGGCTTGCCCAGCTTGGCTGATTGCGCCGCCTGCTTCAGATCAAAGGGCAGCACAATATCGACGGCGCGCTCGATCGATTCTTCAAAATCCTTGCGGCTGATTTCACTGGCGCTGGTCTGCGTTTTGTTGGCCACAACGACGACGCGGGTCTGCGGCGCATTGGATTTGAACCATGCGAGCAGGCGAATGGTGTCGCGTGCAGCCGCAAGCGTCAGCTCGGTGACAAGCACGGCAGAGGCTGCGTCATGCAGCAGCTGCGGATGCTGCACCAGCATGTGGCGCGGCAGATCGACAATGGTCGATTCAAACGCGTTGCGCATTTCTTCCAGCAGCTGATAATATGCGCCGCCATCCGAGAGCATCGGCTGGTGAATGGGCGCTTCGGCCGAAAGGATCGAAAGCTTGCTGCCCGCACGCACCATGGCACGCTCGATGAACAGGCCATCAATGCGGCTTGGATTGTCAATCGCTTCCGTGAGGCCGCGGCCCGGTTCGAGATCGAGTGCAAGCGCACCGGTGCCGAAATGGACATCGAGATCGAGCAGGGATGTGTTGCGATCCATCTGGTCGCTCATGATCCATGCCAGCGATGTTGCGAGCGTCGATGCGCCCACGCCGCCACGCGTGCCGATGACGAAGGAAACGATGTGCGGGCGATCGTTGCTGTGGTCGGCAATCTTGGGTGCATGCATCACGGCCTGTGCCTGGGCAAAGGCATCGCGCACCTGATCGACGACCAGCGGCTTGAGCAGATAATCCTGAATGCCGCTGGCCAGCAAATCGCGATACAGGCGGACATCATTGACCATGCCGGCTGCAATCACGACCGTACCCGGCTCACACACCTCGGCCAGACCATTGATATCATTCAGCGGATCGCCGCTTTCAGACAGGTCCACGAACAGGATGTTCGGGCTCGCCGTGATCGACAGGGATTGCACCGCGTTGCGAAGCCCGCCCTTGTTGCACTTTTCGGGCAGCCAGCCGAGTTCGGCCACCGCCTGACGCACGGTGTCGAGCGTATCGTCATCGCACACATAGGCCGAAAAGGGTTCGCGCAGCCCGGCGGCAGGTTTGAAAGGAGCGTTCATTGCGTCACCTCACTTCGTTGTGCTGGTTTTCGCCGGGCCATCTTTGCCGGTGGGCGTTTTTTCACGATAGACCTTGATGGCCTTTTCTGCCTGCAGCGGATCGTTGCTGTTGCTGCGCGATCCCTTGATCAGGTCCTGCGGATCGGCCACCATCGCGGCCAGATTTGCATTTGATGCACAGCCATAGTTGGATGAGGTGCCCGACGCGAAATTGGTCGCCGATTTGCTGTCCCAGTTCGGGCAGCCCGGCACATCAGCCTTGGCGCGGGTGATCACCACGCGCACCATGCCCGCGGGGATTTGGCCCTGGGTGATGGGTGCATCGGGCTTCAGCAGCATGCCATAGCGGCCAACCAGACGGGCCACGGACTGCTTTGCCGATTTCGATCCATATGGCGATGGATCGTCAACCGAGACGCGATCGCCATATTGCAGGCCAACGGCATCAAACCAGTTGCGCAATTTGCCCATTTCGTCCGCGGGCACATCGCCGCCGCGCGTTTCGATATCCATCGAGAAATGGTCCACACTGACAACGGGTTGGTGCACGCTGTCGAGGCTGCGATTGTTGGTGGCAGACGTCGCGCCGCCGCCGGCGCAGCCCGCAAGGCTGATCGCGGCTGCGAGAAGAGACATTGTCGTGAGCTTGTTCATTTCAAATCTCCTGTTCTGCGCGGCTCAGAAACCAAAACCCGGTGTGGCTTCGGCAAGATCGCCCTCTTTTTTCTTGTCTTTCGATGCTTTCGCACGCTTCTTTTCGTCGCGCGGCTTTTGCACCGGATCGGGCTGGCCAAGCGAGGCAGCGCCCATGCCGCCCATGGTTGGCGCAGCATCGCTGGCCGGGGCCATGGTGGGCAGCGGACGGGTCTCGCCCGATTTTCCGTCGGTCGTCTGGTTGATCAGAACGCGCTGGGTATCGGTCGAGGTGCGGAAGGCATCGGTCGGCAGCTTGATGTCACGTGCATTCACCGGCTTGACCAGATAAGGCGTGACCACAATCACCAGCTCGGTTTCGCCGCGGCGGAACTGATCGGATTTGAACAAGGTGCCAAGCACGGGCACATCGCCCAGGCCCGGTGCTTTGTCGATCGATCCGATCGAGCGGTTGTTCATCAGCCCGGCAATCATGAAGCTTTCGCCAGAGCCGAGCTCGATCGAGGTTTCGGCGCGGCGCACGGTAAGCGCCGGAATGTCAAAACCATTCACCTTGACCGAGCCTTCAGTCGAAAGCTCCGACACTTCGGGGCGGACCCGCATCGAAATGCGGCCGTTCGAGAGCACTGTCGGCGTGTAGGACAGGCTTACACCGAATCTCTTGAACTCGATGGTCGTTCCACCCAGGCCACCGGGCACCAGGATCGGAAACTCGCCGCCCGCCAGAAATTCAGCGGTCTCGCCCGAAAGCGCGGTGAGGTTCGGCTGCGCAAGGGTCGCCACCAGGTTTGATTTCTCGGCCAGATCAAGCGCGGAGAGAATGTCGAGCCCGAACATGCGCCCGGCAACGTTCAGCGTGGTTGCGCTGCCCCCAAGCGCGTTGGTAATAAATTGCGTGCCAAGCTGGCCCGGCGTGCGCAAAAAATTCCCCGTTGCAGGGTCGATCGGCAACGTTGCGCCGCAGCTGACCGGGAGGTTAAACAGAGCGCAGGCATTCGCGCGCGGCAGCGGCTGGCCGCCAAAATCGAGCCGATCGCTGATGGTGCCGATGTTGCGGCCACGCGCAGCGCCGAAAATCATGCCGGAGCTTACATCACGGGTGAGCAGATTGCCGCCGATTTCCTTCAGCAGCGAACGGTTCACTTCCGAAATGCGAACCTGAAGGTTCACCTGCAGCGGCGTTGCGGTTTGCAGGCGGGAAATGACGCGCGTCTTGTCGCCGACAAAGGCGCTGACAAGGCGTTCGGCCTCGGCGGCATCTTCAGGCTGGGCAACGGTGCCGGTCAGCAGCACGAAGCCGTTCATCGTGTTCACCCGCACTTCGGCATCGGGCATGGCCAGCGCGAGCATCTCGTCGATGGTTTCCATGTTGTTGCCGACGCGAACGATGGTCGAAAAGACGACCTTGCCTGCATCGTCGGTTGCATAGACGCTGGTTTCGCCAGCGGCCTTGCCGAAAATGTAGATCTGTGTCGAAGACCGTACCTGAACATCGGCGACGATGTCATTGGCAACAAACACGTCAGTGATCCCGCGGGGCAGATTGATCAGTCGTCCGCGACCAACCGAGAGCACCAGATCCTTCGAGATGTCCTGGCTCTGTGCCTGTGCGGTCATCATCGATGGCGCCATGGTCGGGCCGAGCAGGGCCATGCCGATGGCAAGCGCCGAAGTGATTGCGGTTTTCCCCATGTTGAGCTTCGCTTTCATTGACTTACCTTCCCACCGGAACTTCGGTAACATTGCCAGAGCGGACGACGCGCACCACCGGACCCTTGGGTGCCGGGGCAGGCGCGGGACCAGAGGCCTGGGCAGGCGCAGGGCTTGCCGGCACAAAGCCGCTGTTGCTGGAGGCCATCATGTCGCGCGAGACGCGGCGACGCGGCGGAATGCTGTTGCGCTGATAGCGCGACACATCACCACCCGTGACCACGCTGCCGCCCACATCGATCGGGCGAGTGCCGATCTGCAGCAGCATTTCGCGTTCTTTTTTCGGGTCGCCGCCCTTGGGCACGCTCACTTCGCCAGCGGCAATCGCGCGCTCCAGCTCGGCCATATTGTCCGCAATCGAGCGCAGCGCGAGCGAGAGACGGCCCGTAGCCTGGGCAACCTGCATTTTTTCGGCAATGCGCGGCGTCACTTCGAGCGTCACTGAGCCGAAATTCTTGACTTCCTGCTTGCCATCAGCGCCCTTTGCGTCGGTCCGCTGGTCTGTTGCGAGCACGCGCACATTGCGCACGATTGTTTCAGTCGCGCGGAAAGAGCGTTCATCGCCTTCTTCCTTCACCGCAAGCTCGGACGTGAGCATCACGTCAACACGATCACCCGGAAAAATGAAGCCGGCGACGCTGCTATCGATCGAAACCGGCACCGTGATGGCACGCATGCCCGGGCCAAGTGCTGCCGCCAGAAAGCCGCGATCACCCGGATTCACAAGCGAACCCTGGGTCACCGGCTGGCCGGCCGTAATGGCATAGCGCACCACCGAGCCCACCAGCGCCTCGCGGGTGGCCGTGCCGCGCACGAAATAATGCTTTTCCATCAGATCCTTTGGCCATGGCTGAAAGCGCACGGCATCGGCATCAAGGATGGTACCGACCGGCAAGGGCCGCGTTGCCACAAGGATTTGCGGGCCATCAATGGCCGGACCGGCCGCTGCCTTCACCTGCTGGGTGGCAGCGCCCCGCATCATCATGTTCACACCAAATGCAGCCCCCACGGCCACAATCAATGCCCCGACGATTAGCAAGATCTTCTTTGCATCCATGATGCTCACTCCCTTGATGCGGGCATGACTGATCGCCCCCGGAAACCTACATTACGCAAATTGGTTAATATAATGTTGGTGAAGCGCCCAAAGCCCGGCGACCGAGATCGCGACGGCATAAGGAACCTCTTGATTCACCTTCATTTTCCTGATCTTGTAGTAAAGGATGACCCCAATCGAGAGGGCCGCGCCAGCAAGCGACATCACCAGCGCAAACTGCAGCAGCAGGCCCACTGGCATCCACAGGGACAGGGCCGTGATCATCTTCACATCGCCTGCCCCCATCGCGCCGAGCGCGAAGACACCGGCAAAAATGGCAAAAACAAGCAGCGCCATGCCAAGCTGCTGGGCCATGGTCGGCCACAATGGCAGATCGAGTGCAAACCAGAAGGGGATGGCGAGCAGGGCGATTGCGGCATTCAGGCCGTTCGAAACCGTGCGTGTGCGCAGATCGCTGATTGCAGCGACAAGCAGCAGCAGCGCCAGAAGCGCGCACAGCCCTGTTGCGATCATTTGCCCACTCATGGCTTGCGGTCTAAACAAATTGCCTTACCAAAGCGTAACCATGATGAATGTTATCAAGAGGCCGCATGCCCTGGGCTGCTGAGCGCACGCGCGCTTTTCCTGCCGGAACTGCCCCGGTGCCATGGTTTGCCGCAGACGGGTGGCCGGTCCGGATGCTGCGGGTGGAGCCGGTGGGCGATCCGCACGGCGCGATCCTGCTGATGGGCGGGCGTGGCGATTTCATCGAGAAATATCTCGAAACCATCCATGATCTTGTCGATGCGGGCTTTGTCGTTGGTGCGATGGACTGGCGCGGGCAGGGCGGCAGCGGCAGGCTTTCTCATAATCCGCATGTCGGCCATGTGGCGGATTTTGCGATCTGGGTGGACGATCTTGCTCATTTCTGGGCACGATGGCAGTCGGAAACGCCAGGTCCGCACTTCGCCATCGGGCATTCGATGGGTGGGCATCTGCTGCTGCGTGCCTTGGCAGAGGGCCGCATCGCGCCGCAGGCGGCCGTTCTCGTTGCGCCGATGCTGGGCTATCGGGGCGGGATTCCCATGGCGCTTGGCACCCAGATTGCCCGCATGATGTGTGCCATTGGCGATCCGGCGCGCGCTGCCTGGAAAGTCAGCGAGAAGCCCGGTTCGCCAGCGCACAGGCGCATGAACCTGCTGACCCATGACGCACAGCGCTATGCCGATGAAGGCTGGTGGCACGTGCACAACCCCGAGCTTCGGCTCGGCCCGGCCAGCTGGGGGTGGGTGCATGCCGGCTATCGGTCGATGCGCGCGCTGGCTGTTCCGGATGTGCTAAGCAGGGTCGCAGCGCCGCTGTCCATGCTGGTTGCAGAGGCTGACGGGCTGGTCGATCCAGCGATGGCGCTGCGTGCAGCGCGCCATCTCCCCAATGTCGCCGTCCATCGCTTTGGCCGTGAAGCCGCGCACGAGCTGCTGCGCGAGGCTGATCCAGTGCGCAACCGCGCCATGCAGCTGATCCTTGATTTCTTGCGCAGACATGGCGCATGAGCCTGGCATGAGCAGCCATGCCGATTTCATCGTCGTAGGCGCAGGCATTGCGGGCGCAAGCGTCGCCGCAGAGCTTGCGCCGCACGCATCGGTCATCCTTCTCGAACAGGAGGATGTGCCGGGCTATCACAGCACTGGCCGCTCTGCCGCCTTCTGGCATGAAAGCTATGGCGGCCCTGTAGTGCGCCCGCTCACGGCGGCATCGGCGCGCATGCTGGGCGATCCGCCTGGGGATTTTTGCGAAACGCCGCTGCTCAAGCTGCGCGGTGCCATCAACATCGTCCATGATGATGATCAGCAAGCCTATGATCGCTGGATGGCTGCCTTTGGCAAGACGGACATGCACATCGTGCCGCTGGACCGCGATGCGCTCGTTGCGTTGCTGCCGGATTTGCTGGCTGGCTGGAACCGGGGGATTTCAGAGCCGGATTGCTCTGACATCGATGTGGCCGCGCTGCACGGTGCCTATTTGCGCCAGGCACGGCGGGCAGGCGCACAGCTGGTCACCCGTGCCGAGCTGATTTCGGCGCGCTTCGCCAATGGGAGCTGGCAGGTGGAAACGGGCGCGGGCAGCTATGTGGGCGCGACGCTGATCAATGCGGCGGGCGGCTGGGCCGATCAGGTGGCCGAACGCGCCGGAGCGAGGCCGCTCGGCGTGCAACCCTATTTGCGCACCATGGTGCAGCTGCGCCTTGCCCAGCCCGTTTCTGCGGACATGCCGCTGGTGCTCGATATTTCGGGCAGCTTTTACGTGAAAGGCGAAGCGCAAGGCCGCATCTGGCTGAGCCCGCATGACGAAAAGCCGGTCCTCGCTGGCGATGTTGCGCCCGATGAGCTGGATATCGCAATTGCGATTGACCGGATGGAGCATGCCTTTGGCTGGACCGTGCAGGCCGTCGAGCGCAGCTGGGCGGGCTTGCGCAGTTTTGCGCCGGATCGATTGCCTTTGTACGGATGGGCCAGCGAACAGCCCGGCTTTTACTGGTGCGCCGGGCAGGGCGGCTTTGGCATCCAGACGGCGCCTGCGGCCGCCAAGATGGTCGCGGCCGATCTGCTGGGAATCGCGTTTGATCCGCTGCTCTCCAGGGTCAACCCGGCGGATTACCGGCCGTCGCGCCTCGATTGATGGGCGCAGTCGTGGCCGTGCATCAACGCATCTGCTGAGCCGCTTCGCTGGCCAGCCGGTCCGCCCTTTCATTGTCCGGGTGACCTGCATGACCCTTGACCCACAGCCATTCGATCCGGTGTGGCGCTGTCGCTGCCAGCAGGCGCTGCCAGAGATCGGCATTGGCAACCGGCTTTTTTGCAGCCGTCTTCCAGCCATTGCGCAGCCAGCTGCTGATCCAGCGCGTAATGCCGTCGCGAACATAGACGCTGTCGGTCGATAGCCGCACCTGGCATGGGCGCTTGAGCGCCTCCAGCGCCATGATCGCGGCCATCAGCTCCATGCGGTTGTTGGTGGTCATCGCTTCGCTGCCAGAAAGCAGCTTTTCGGTCTTGCCATGGCGTAGCACCGCGCCCCAGCCGCCGGGGCCGGGGTTGCCCTTGCAGGCACCGTCGGTTGCGATTTCAACGATCATGAGCCCGCATAAAATTCAAGCCGGCGCAGGAATGCGAGCGGATCCTTGCGCGTGACCAGCGCATCGGCGGGGGTGTTGAGCCAGTCCCACGCGCGGGTCAGAAGAAAGCGCAGGCAGGCCCCTCGCGCCAGCACCGGAAAAGCCGCCTCTTCCAAGGGGTTGATGCCAAAGCTCGCACGATAGCCATCAAGCAGCGCCTGGCCCACTGCGGCATCATGCCGCGCGCCGCCGGGATCAAAGCTCCACGCGGCATGGGTCACCGCGACATCATAAGCGCGCACATCATTGCAGGCGAAATAGAAATCGATGATCCCGCTCACTCGATCGCCGTTGACCAGCACATTGTCAGGAAACAGATCGGCATGGATCACGCTCTTGGGCAGATGGCGGGGCCAGTGCGCATCAAGAAAATCGAGTTCCTGTGCCACGCGTCCTGCAAGCCCCGGCTTGATGCCGTCAAGGGCCGCTCCGCATTGCGCCGCCAGCGCGCGCCAACCATCTGGCCCGAGGCTGTTTGGCCGCGCCATCGGAAAATCGGCAGCGGCCATGTGCAGCGCGCCCAGCGCCTGCCCCACGGCAGCGGCAATCCGCGGGCTCGGCCTGCTCACCGAGAGACCCGGCAGAAATTCGATCAGCGCCATTGCCTTGGGACCATCGGGGCTGTGCCATGTGACAAGCTGTTCGCCCGATGCCGTGTGCATGGTGCGCGGCACGGGGCAGCCCTTGGCCGCCAGATGATCGAGCAGCGCCAGGAAATAGGGCAGATCGGCCACATCCACCCGCTTTTCATATATTGTGAGGATGAACCGCCCCGAGGTTGCCTCGATCAGATAATTGCTGTTTTCGACACCTTCAGCAATGCCCTTGGCCGATAGCAGCCTGCCGACCCCGAAATCGGCGATGATGGCGGCCAGATCTTCTGCGCCGATATGGGTATAGACAGCCATGGCCGCGGATGATCAGGCCGGCTCCGGCTCAAGTCCCCGGGGCAGCTTGAAGACCATGTGCTCCGTGGTCGTTTCCACCTCTTCGGTTGTCAGCGCATAATGCAGGGCGAGCGTATCGAGCACCTCGCGCACGAGGATTTCGGGTGCAGACGCCCCGGCCGTCAGCCCCACGGTGCGGGCATCGCCCAGCCATGCAAGATCAATTTCATGCGAACGCTGGATCAGCCGCGCATCAGCCCCTTCCCGGTTGGCCAGTTCGGCCAGGCGCTGGCTGTTCGAGCTGTTGGGCGCCCCGATCACGATGAAACGATCACAGCGCTTTGCAATGGCTTTCACTGCATCCTGCCGGTTCGACGTTGCATAGCATATGTCTTCGCCGCGCGGCCCGACGATGGCGGGGAAGCGCGTCCGCAGTGCGGCAACGATATTGGCAGTATCATCCACCGACAACGTTGTCTGGGTCAAAAAGGCGAGCTTGTCGGGGTTTTCGACAGTCAGCCTTGCGACATCATCGCATGTTTCGACCAGCGTCATCGCGCCGTCCGGCACCTGGCCGAATGTTCCGATGACTTCCGGGTGGCCGGCATGGCCCACGAAGATGATGTGCCGACCGGCTTCGACGGCGCGCTCCGCCTGGCGGTGCACTTTCGAAACCAGCGGGCAGGTGGCATCGAGATAATCGAGCCCGCGCTGCTCCGCCTTGGCGGGCACGGCCTTGGGCACGCCATGCGCCGAAAACACGACCGGCACGCCATCGGGCACATCGTCGAGCGTTTCGACAAACACGGCGCCCTGTGCCCGCAGCTGATCGACCACATATTTGTTGTGCACGATTTCATGGCGGACATAGACCGGCGGGCCATAGCGCTCGATCGCCAGTTCCACGATGCGGATCGCCCGATCGACGCCGGCGCAAAAGCCGCGTGGCGCTGCGATCAATATCGTGAGAGGGGGCTTTTGTGCGGTGCTGGTCATGCCTTTGCTCTAGCGCGGCTCGCGGGCAAATGAAATGCCGTTTTGCCCTTCACCCGCCAGCCATTTGCCGCTAAGCGCCCGGGCATGGACCATCAGTTTGATCTGACCGACGACCAGCGCGCCATTCAGGAGATGGCAAAGAAGTTCACGGCAGACCGCATCACCCCTTTTGCCGCGCAATGGGATGAGGAGGGCCACTATCCCGTCAACGTGTGGAAAGCGGCTGCAGAGCTTGGCTTTGGCGCGATCTATGTATCAGAACAATCGGGCGGGATCGGGCTGGGCCGGCTGGAGGCTGCGCTCGTCATGGAGGCGATGGCTTATGGCTGCCCGGCGACATCGGCCTTCATTTCGATCCACAACATGGCGGCCTGGATGATCGATGCCTTTGGCAGCGATGCTCTCAAGGCGCGGCTGCTGCCAAGCCTGATCGGCATGGACAAGATCGCATCTTATTGCCTCACCGAGCCGGGATCCGGCTCCGACGCGGCAGCATTGCGGACCACGGCGCGCAAAGATGGCGATCATTATGTGGTCAACGGCACCAAGCAGTTCATTTCGGGTGCCGGGGTCAGCGATCTTTATGTCACCATGGTGCGCACTGGCGCAGATGGGCCAAAGGGCATCAGCTGCCTGGTGATCGAAAAGGAAATGCCCGGGCTCAGCTTTGGTGCGCCAGAGAAGAAGCTGGGGTGGAATGCATCGCCGACCGCGCAGGTGATTTTCGAGGATGTTCGCGTGCCGGTTGAAAACCGTGTGGGTGCCGAGGGCGATGGCTTTCGCTTTGCCATGGCAGGGCTCGACGGCGGACGGCTGAACATCGGCGCCTGTTCGCTGGGGGGCGCGCAGCGCTGCCTCGATGAAGCCATGGCCTACACGAAGGAACGCCAGCAATTTGGCCAGCCGATCGCTGATTTTCAGAACACGCAGTTCATGCTGGCCGATATGGCAACCGATCTTGAGGCGGCCCGCGCCTTGCTCTATCTTGCGGCGTGCAAAGTTACCGCCAACGCGCCCGACAAATCGCGCTTTTCGGCCATGGCCAAGCGCCTGGCGACGGACAATGGCAGCGAGATCGTCAACAAGGCGCTGCAGCTGTTCGGCGGCTATGGCTATTTGAAGGATTATCCGATCGAGCGCTTCTGGCGCGATCTGCGTGTGCACTCAATCCTAGAGGGCACCAATCAGGTCATGCGCATGATCATCGGGCGTGACCTGTTGCGGCAATGACATCTGACATCATCACCCGGGTCGAAGGCCATGCCGGCGTCATCAGCCTGAATCGCCCGGCGGCCATCCACGCGCTGACGCTGGACATGGTGCGCGCGATGACGGTCGCGCTCCTGGCATG